>JBKJYG010000439.1:0-3548 GCA_046715905.1 Hyphomicrobiaceae bacterium
GATGAGACCAGCCTCCTCGAACGTCTCCCGCACCGCGGCCAACGCAAGAGCGCGCGCACGCACGGGGCTCCTAAGACCCTTCATGTCGACCAGAAGCTTGGCGATTTCGTTCGGCGCCAATTCGTCACCACTCTCGACGGACTTGTCTGCGCGATCCACCCGGCCGCCCGGAAACACGTACTTGCCGGGCATGAATTTCATGTCCATCCGGCGTTTGCCGAGCAACACGCGGGCCACGCCCGAGCTGCGATCCACCAGGATCAGGGTCGCGGCATCGCGAGGGCGCAGCGGCCCGGCCTTGCGGACGGGGGGAGGCGCGGCAGCATCTCGAAGCACGTCCCCGGTCACGAGTTCCTCCCAGCATCGATGTCGTGGGGAGCCGGACGCCCCGGCCCCGCGCCGGCTGCGGGATCCTCGCCGTCGAATCCGTGCATCCGCGAGGCCCATTGAAACCCAACCAGCGCGCCTTTGATGCGTGGCAAAAGGACGAGGCTCAAGACCAGCGTCAGCGGCAGCCAGATCGAGAGCTGAACCCAAGCTGGCGGCGCCATCGCCTTCTCCAGCACCAGCAAGCCGCCCACCACGATGTGCCCGACGATCACAATCGTGACGTAAGCCGGCGCGTCATCGGCGCGATGATGGCTGAGATCCTCGCCGCAAGCGGGGCACCGGTCACTGATCTTCAGAAACGCGCGGAAGATCGCTCCCCGCCCGCACGCCGGACACTTCAAGCAAAAGCCTCGCCAGGCGGCCGTGGAGGTTTGGCGCGCAACGGGCTCATTGTCCGGTGCCCGATGAGGCTGGATCTGGACTGGCATGGCCTAACGCTCCACTGCTTTGCGGCCGCGCCGCAGGCGGCCCGGACTGCGTCCCATCAACGGTTCCGTCACCTTAACGCCTTGGTCTGGTCTTTGGGCGAGGTCCCGATCGGCTCGATCGAGACCCCACGTGACGCCGGCCGCGACCGGCTTGTGCGATTTGACGGGCTTCGGAGAGCATCTCGAACCGCAGCGCGCCCGCCGACGGAATGGCCTCGACCAGCTTTACGTCGGCATCATCACCCAAGCGGAACCCGCGCCCCGTCCGGTCGCCGACCAAGGCGCGCGCCGCTTCATCGTGCCGCCAGTAGTCGCCCTCGATGGTCGAGGCGGGAATGGAACCGTCGGCTCCTGTCTCCTTCAAACGCACGAACAGCCCCGACCGCGTGATGCCGGAAATGCGCGCCGAGAACTGGGCCCCGACGCGCTCGGACAAGAATGCCGCCAGCAGGCGGTCGGAGGTTTCACGCTCGGCCATCATCGCGCGCCGTTCCGCCTCCGAAATGGCTTTGGCGTGCTCGCCGAGTTCCCGATCCTGGTCGGGCGGCAGTCCGTCGGAACCCATTTTCAGCGCCCGGATGAGGGCACGGTGGACAATCAGGTCGGCATAGCGCCGGATGGGCGATGTGAAGTGGGCATACCGCTTCAAATTTAGGCCGAAGTGCCCGACGTTCGCGGTGTCGTAAACGGCCTGGGCCTGACTTCGCAAAACCACCTCGTTGATGAGATCGTTCACGGGCAGATCGCGAGCGCGCTCGAGGATACGGTTGAAGTCGGCCGACGTCAGGGTTTCGGATTTGGGAGCCTTGATGTCGAGCGTCGAAAGGAAGTCGGCAAGGGCTAGCTGCTTTTCTTTCGATGGCCGCTCGTGCACGCGATACACCAGCGGCGTCCTTTTCTCCTCCAGCGTCTCGGCCGCGGCCACGTTTGCCTGGATCATGAATTCCTCGATCAAACGATGCGCTTCCAGCCGCGGCGGCACCGTCACACGCGTCACGTGGCCCTCTTTGACTTCGATCTTCCGCTCGGGAATGTTCAGGTCGAGCGGCTGCCTTGCATCCCTCCCGGCCGCCAGCACGCGATAGGCGGCCCACAAGGGCTCGAGCACGCCCGCCAGCAAGGGTTGCGCCTTTTCCCCGCCTTGACCATCGATCGCGGACTGCGCCTCCTGGTAGGAGAGCTTTGCGGCCGAGCGCATGATGGCCCGCGCAAACGCATGCCGGCGCTTGCGGCCTTCGGCATCGAAGGTCATTTCCACCGCCAGGCACGGGCGTTTCTCGCCTTCGCGCAATGAGCACAGATCGTTGGAAATGCGCTCGGGCAGCATCGGCACCACCCGATCGGGGAAGTACACCGAATTGCCGCGCAACAGCGCTTCCCGGTCAAGCCGGGTTCCTGGCCGCACGTAGGCGGCAACGTCGGCAATGGCCACGGTGACGATCACACCGCCCGGATTGCGCGGGTCGGGATCGGGCCGCGCATGCACGGCATCGTCGTGATCACGCGCATCGACGGGATCGATGGTGACGAGCGGCACCTGCGTGAGATCGACCCGGCCTGCAACATCGAGGGCTGGCAGGCGCTCCGCTTCGCGCAACACGGCGGCGGGAAACTCGTCGGGAATACCATGCGCATGCACGGCGATCAGGCTGATCTGGTGCTGCTGACCCGGGTTGCCGAGGCTTTCCGCCACTCTCGCCTCGGGGACACCGGTGCGATGCGTGCGCAGAACGTTGAAGCGCACCAGATCGCCATCCCCGGCGCCGCCTTGGGCATCGGCTCGAACCGGCCAGGGCTTGAGTTCTCGCCGCTCGATGGGGTCGATGATGCCGCCGCCGCGCGCATGCGCCCGAAAGATCCCAAGCAGCCGCCGCTTCTCACGCGTGAGCTTTTTGATCGGCTCGGCGATGAACCGAGGCTCGCCAGCCGCAAGGCCCTGCTCGTCATCCGGAACAATGCGGGCCAACAGCCGGTCCCCCAGCCCTAACGCCTGGTCGGCGTCGTTCCGGATTATCGCCCCGGCGGCAACCCTCACGCGCGGACGTGGGCCATCCTCCCCGTCCCAATCAATGGGCGCGCCGATCAAATCCCCCTCATCGTCCCGGTCGATAATCTCGATCATCGCCACGGATGGCAGACGGCCAGGCTGGCGCAAGGCCTTCCGGTTGCCGATAAGCTGGCCTTCGGCTGTCATCTCAGCCAGCAGCAGCTTCAGCTCCGACCGCTGCGCGCCGCGAATCGAGAACGCGCGCGCAATTTCCTTCTTGCCGACCTTGATCTGACTGCCGCCGATGAATTCCAGAATTTCGGCTCGCGTCGGCAAACGCGCGCTTTCGGGCATCGTCGGATCGAGGCCCAACGCGGTCTTGGCTGCGGTCCCAGCCGACGGTCGGGTGGCCGCGCGGAGGCGAGTTTTCCGCGATCCCTCAGCCTTGCGGCTCACGGTCGACTGATCATCATGCGCGAGACCTCAACCTACTCAGCCGCATCTTTGGACGGCACGGCACGCTTTGCGGGCTTGCTCTTGGCTGCCGGTTTGCCGGCGTCCTTGCCAGCTTTTGCGGCAATCCGGAGGGGAGCCTTGACGGTCGCCTTGCTCTCCGCCTTGCCGCCTGCCGGTGCCGTTTTCCCCAGAGTGACCGCGGTCTTGGCTTTGCCAGCAGTTGCCTTGCCTTTGCCGGAGGCCGCCTTGCGCGGCTTCGACTTGGGTCCGCCGCCCTTGGCAACGCG
>JBKJYG010000440.1:0-9256 GCA_046715905.1 Hyphomicrobiaceae bacterium
TTCGAATGGTCCTTCATGTAATCGACCATCAGGTCCAGAGCCTTGAGGCTGGTCTGATCCTGCGCCACGCCGAATTCACCCAGGAACAGCTTGTTGCCCGTCGCCTCGGCCCATTGGGTGATCGCGGTCAGGCGTTCCACACCGGCGGTCTCGGACACCACGTTGGCGTGCGTGCCGCTGCCGTCGGAGTCGAGATACTGATGCACCTCGAAGGTGTAGTTATTGGATGGGTCCTTGACGCCTTGACCGACCACCGTGTCGTTATCGGACGAGACCCACGTCCAAGCGCCATCCCAATAGGTTCCGGGCACGTGAATTTCTTGCGAGGTCGCGCCGGCGCCACGGATCGCTGCGATCGCCGAGTTTGCGGATTGGATCCATTGCGAGGCATTCTGCTGATGGGGCTCGTTCATCAGCCCGAAAATCACGTCTGGTTCCTGGGCGTAATGCTGCGCCATCTTTCCCCAGGCGTCGGCGAAGGCCGAGTTTGGCGTCTCGGCCGAGCCGATGACCGAGCCAAAGCCCTTGCCGTAGTTGTGCATGTCGAGAATGACTTTCATGCCTTTCGATGACGCGTAATTCACGACATCATCCAGCCGCGCGAGCTCGGCGGTATCGAGGTTCCCGAATTTATCGTGCTGCACGCGTTCCCAAAGGAAAGGACGCGAATAATGTCCATGCCTTTCGATGCGTAATAATCGATGCTGGCGTGTGACGGGTAGATGTAATCGGTGCCGAACGTGCCCGGCATGGCCGACCCGAATTCCCCACCTGCGATATTGACGCCGAGCATCCAACTGTCGGATGGCGGTTGAGGTGAAGGTGAGGGTGCCGGCCCGGGCGCCGGGCTCGCGTCGATCGCCATAAAGGAGCTGCTAAGCTGCTCGGCATGCTGCTGCTGGTCGGTAAAGCGGGCCACGACCTGCAACTCCCGCCCACCCTCCGCGGAACCGATGGTATGAGCTGCCCCCGTCGCGCCGGCGATGTTGGTGAAGTTGGCTCCGTCCTTCACCTGCCATTGATAGCTCGCCGCGGCTACTCCATCGGCGTCTTTCAGGCCGGCGGTGATCGTGGCGCCCTCGATGAAGCCTTTGTCCGACGATGACGTCAGCGTCAGGGAACCGGCATTGTTGACATCCACGGCCTTGACGGCCGATGTCACCGTCTCGGCGAAGCCATGCTTGTCGACGTAGGCCGCCTTGATCTGAACATCCGATCCGCCATCCGAAATCCCGATTTTGTAGGTACTGCCGGTTGCTCCCGCAATGTCGGTAAAATTACCGTTAATGTACTTTTGCCATTGATAGGTGACCGTTCCCGTACCGTCGCCATCGGTGACCCGGGTCGACAGCGTCGTGCCCTCGAGCGGTCCGTTCGCCGAGGCTTCGATCGCGATCGCGCCGCGTTGATTGACGACCGGCGGCGGGGGCGGTGCGGGATCGGCAGCATCTTCTACGAAAACCGCCTTAGTGAGACTCTCAGCATGATGCTTCTTGTCCCTATAGGAGGCTGTCACGCGCACGTCGTGCCCTCCCAACGCATCGCTGAGCTTGAATTGGGCCGAGGTCGCCCCAGCGATATCATGCCAAGCGCCTGCGGCGTCCTTCAGCTGCCATTGGTAGGCGACTTTGCGCACGCCATCTGCGTCACTGACTCTGGCCCGCAACGTCGCTCCTTCGACAATGCCGTCCGCATCCGATGATGAAATCGAGAGAGTTCCGGCGTGGTTAAGCTTCGTCTGGCTCCATCGGGACCATAACGCGCTCATGTCCGGACTGCTTACCGGCAGGTCCGAATCGGTCCGGTCAGAGCCGTGAAATAGGCCCTTCCATGCGCTTTTGAAATGATGGAATAAGCTCGATATCTTCACGGTAGTCCCCCTTCATTTAAGTGTAACGGCACACCTTCGCTGACACCCGCCCCCCGGTGTCTGGAGCGCGCACAATTGCACAAAGCCCGATGAAATCTTGTTTGTGTTTGTCGGCGGTCGAGATATTTCACCCATGGCGACGTCGTGGCCGCGGCCCGCGACTATCGGCTCCTCGTCATCCGAACTGGATGCGACACTCCCTCACGCACTCCCCCGTGTTCGCTCGGAAAACCTTGCAGACCGGATGGGGCGATAGTGAGGCATCAGCGCCCATAGTTGCATTGGCCATGCAGACTGATGCGTTCGCAAAAGCAACTACTTACCTCCGAGCTTGACCAGCGGAGCGAAACATCTGGCCGTCTTCACGTCCGGCCTGCGCCAATCCAAAGGGTGTATCCGCACGCCCAAGCACGCTCGGCAGCGGCAGGTCTGCACAAATTTGAACTAATATTGGCCGCGATAACGCACCAAATCCTCGTTCCATCGTGCGCATAACCACACGACGTGGAGCGCGGGGTAGCTTCGGTGTTTGCGTTAACCCACTATATATTAATCCGAAGCGTTGTGATCGCGGCGCTGATCACCGCGAGCGCGGTGGTCGTCCACTGGACGCAGGCGCGGCGCGATCTGGCGAAAGAAGCCGAAATCCAAACTGCGGCATGGGCCCGATCTTTCGCGAACACGATCTCATCGCGGTATGCGGACCACCTGAACACGGCCGGAGGTCTCACCGGAGACGCTTTGCGGACGCGTTTGGAAACTCAGGCGTTGAACCGGGATTTCCGACTCATCACAAAGGGATTGCCCGTTCTCAGAGTCCGGATCTATCACCCGAATGGCGTGACGGCCTATTCCTCCGAACCGAGCGAGATGGGCGAGAGGAAGGCGGTTGCTGATCCTTCGGTCTTTCGCTCGGTCTTCGCGCAAGGTCAGGATGTCAGCGAAATCGTCTTTCGGAATGACTCTGGCGCCCAGCGCGAATTCGGCGACGTCGACGTTGTCCGCAGCATCGTTCCCATCCTGGATGCGAATGGCAATCTTCGAAGCGTCTACGAAATTCTGATGGATGTCAGCGCGCGCGTTGCTGCTCGCGAGGCGGACAGTTTGAGGCTCTGTCTGAACCTGGTGGCTGCTCTCGCAGCACTGTACATTTCGCTCTTCCTCGTCGTGCGTCGGGCCGATTGCATCCTGCAAGCCCGATTTGGCGAGCCTGTCCCTGTCAGCGCCGCTGTTGAGGATTGCGTCGAGGTGCGCACCAGGGCGGTCGCTTCGCCCGCCGTCGAGGAACGGCGCACGAGCGATCAACTCTCTCTGGAGATCAAGCAGCGGCAATGGATCGAAGACGAATTGCGAACGCAGAATTTCCGGTTCGACGTCGCGCTCAAGAACATGTCGCACGGATTGTGCATGTTTGATGATGAAATGAAGCTGGTGCTTTGCAATGCCAGCTACGTGAAGCTGTATAATCTTCCCTACGAGCTAACCCGGCCAGGAACGACCCACAGCGCCATTATCGAGCATCGGGTTCTGTCTGGTGTGCTGAAAGGCGAAAGAACACAGGCGGCGGTTCAGGTGAAATTGGCGGCTCTCCACGGCCTCAAGGAGGACGCGCCTCTGGTCCGTGTCGATCAACTCTCGGACGGTCGCCTCATCTGTGTCACGCGACGACTGATGGCTGGCGGTGGATGGGTTGCCGTTCACCAGGACATTACCGAACGCGAAAATCTGCATGCGCAGCTGGCGGCGGCAAACGACTCCAAATCCGAATTTCTGGCCACGATGAGCCATGAAATCCGCACGCCCATGGACGGAATGCTGGGCATGATGGAGTTGCTGGCTGGCACGCTCCTCGACGAGGAGCAACGTTCCTTGCTCGAAACGGCCAGGGACAGCGGAGACGTTCTGCTAACCGTGGTGAATGACGTGCTCGATTACTCCAAAATCGAAGCCGGAGCGTTGGTTGTTGAAAACATCAACTTCGATTTGGCCGCCACGGTTCAACGTACTCTATTGGCCCTCTCCTCGAAGGCATCCGAAAAAGGCTTGAGCTTCTGCGCGGAACTCGATCCAAGGGTTTCGCCTTGGATTGTCGCCGATCCTACGCGGCTGCGGCAGGTGCTTTACAATCTTCTCGGAAACGCCATCAAATTCACCCAGCAGGGAGGAGTGCAGCTCAGTTGCAAGCAGCGTGACCTCGATGATGGTGCGATCGAACTCAGCTTTGACGTTCGCGATACCGGCATTGGTATGTCCGAAGTTGCCCGCGACACCATTTTCCATCGGTTCAGGCAAGCCGACCACTCGATCACGCGCCATTATGGCGGCACCGGCCTCGGCTTGACCATCTGCAAGACCCTCGTGCAGTTGATGGGCGGGCAGATCGGATGCACGAGCAGCCCCGGTCACGGCAGCACCTTTTCCTTTACGATCCGCTGCACCCGTGGTGCGGCGCCGGTGGCGGCATCTGTCGAGCCCTGTGCCTTGACCGACACGCCTTCAAGGAAGCTTTGCGTGCTGGTGTCGGACAATAATCTGGTCAATCAGCGTCTCGTTTCCACCATCCTGACCCGTGCGGGCCACGAGGCCCATGTGGTCGCAAACGGGCTTGAGGCTTTAGAGGCGGTTCAGCGATGCACGTATGACGTGGTGTTGATGGACATGCAGATGCCCGTCATGGATGGTCCGACCGCGACAGCCGAAATCCGCAAGCTGCCAGCACCGGCAGGCCGCGTTCCGATCATTGCCCTGACCGCGAATGTGATGGCGCATCACCAACATCAGTGCCTCGCCAGCGGCATGAACAGCGTCCTCCTGAAGCCTCTCAATGCGAGCAAGCTCTTGACCACCATTGTCAGTCTCGCCCGCGAACCCTCCGAATGGCCAGACTGCAGGCCCGCGGTCGATGCTTCGCCGGCCCTCGACCGCGCAAGGCTTTACAATCTGAAGCATCGGGTTGGAGACGCCGAATTTCGCGCGCTGATGGACGGCGTTCTGGATCAAGCCAGGCAAAGCCTCAGGGATTTGAAAGAGGCGCTGGCCGACAATGATCTCGCGAAGGCACGCAGCGTCGGACACGAGGTGAGGGGCTTTGCCGGCAACTACGGCGTGGTGAAGCTTGCCGAATTGGCGAAGAAACTCGAGCAGGAGAACACGAGCCTGCACGCGCTTCGCGACCTCGTGCCTCAGATCGAGCAGGAGACCGAGAGGGTGGTCGAGCAGATCCGGAAACTTGCCTGAACCCAGCTCTCAACTGGCAGTGATCGAGGCTGGACCGGCCGAAATTGACTTGCGCCAGGCCCGGATCTGCCGGACCACGATCGGCGCCGCCATGGCAAGCCCGATCAGCGTCAAGGTCCGGCTCGGCGTGATGACCATGATCGAACCGGCAAACAACCAAAGCCGCTCGAGACGGCGCATGGGCCCAAGGCCAAAACCCGTCAGCGCCGCAGCGAGCATGACAATGCCAACGAGACAGCCCAGCGTCGTCTCGAAGAACTCGCCCCACGTGAAGCCCTTGGTGACGATGAGCATCGCTGGCGAGTACACGAACACGAACGGCACCAGCGCTTTCGCCAGTCCGAGACGGAAAGCCGTATTGCCCGTCTTGAACGGGTCGGCATTGGCCATGCTGGCGCCCGCGTAAGCCGCCAGGGCGACAGGCGGGGTGATGTCGGCGAGCACGCCGTAATAGAAGACGAAGAAGTGCGCGACCAGCGGCGCCACGCCCATCACCGCCAGCGCCGGGGCGGCGACGGTCACCATGATGATGTAGGTGGCCGTGGTCGGCACGCCCGTGCCGAGCAAAATGCACACGATCGCCGTCATGATGAGCGTGTAGAAGAGCGTCAAGGCGCGCGCGTCGAACATCGAGGACGGGATGATGAACGCCGAAAGCTGCGCCAGATCACCCGCCGCGCTGGTGACGATGCCCGACAGTTTGAAACCAACCCCCGTGAGGGTGACGATGCCGACGATGATGCCGACGGTGGCCGCCGCGGCACCGACCGAAATGGCGTACTTGGCGCCGAGCACGAGCGCATCGGCCATATCGACGAGCCTTGCTCGGCCGCCCTCATCCCGCAGCACGGCATAAGCCGAAGCCGCGACACTGAGGGCGACGATGGCGATCAGCCCCGACCACTCGGTCAACTGGTCGGTGGCGACCGCGGCGACGACGGCGGCAAGAAACCCCACGGCGACGACGGGACGGCGGCCCGTGAAGCCGATGACAAGGCAGGCCGTGATGCCCCAAAAAGCAGCAAGGTAAGGCGTGAAGCCGGAGAACAGGACGAGCAGCAGAACGAACAGCGGGATCGACGTTGGCCAGTCGCGGCGCAGCACGTCTAGGGCCCGGGGCAACTCATCGCCCGATAAACCGCGCATGCCGAGCTTGCGCGCCTCGAAATGGACCTGGCAGAACACGCCGAAGAAATGCATGAACGCCGGCACGATGGCGGCCAGAATGATGGTTTGATAGGAGACGCCGAGAAACTCCACCATCAGGAACGCTGCGGCCCCCATGATGGGTGGCGTGATCTGCCCGCCCGTCGCCGCCGTGGCCTCAACGGCCGCCGCGAAGTGGCGGGGATAGCCAATGCGGATCATCATCGGAATGGTGAGCGATCCGACCGTCACCGTGTTGGCGATCGACGAGCCCGAGATCATCCCGAACAGACCAGATGCAAAGATCGAAACCTTGGCCGGCCCGCCCGAGAACCGGCCCGCAGCAGCGGTCGCCAGATCGATGAAGAAGCGGCCGAGCCCAACCCGGGTGGCGAGCACACCAAACAGGACGTAGTGAAACACGTAGGTCGCCACGACGCCGAGCGCGACGCCGTAGATGCCTTGGCTGGTCAGATACAGATGATTGACGATCTGTGGCCAGTCGTTGCCCGCATGGTTGAGGATGCCGGGCAACTTGCGACCGAACAGGGCATAGAAAATGAGCGCGATCGCAATGATCGGCAATGCCGCGCCGACGCTGCGCCGCGTGGCCTCAAGCAGCACCACGATCAGCACCGAGCCCATGATCCAGTCGATCGTGAGCGGATTGCCGACACGGAACATGAGATCGTGAAACACCCAGGGCACGTAAAGCGCGGTGACCACGGCGGCAATCGCACAGAACCAGTCCAACAGACCGATGCCGAGCGGATTTGCGAAGGTCGAGGGCGTGGCGCCAGCCCGCGTGGCGAAGGCCGGAAAGACGAGGAAGATGAGGCCGATCACAAACGCCATGTGAATGCCGCGATGCGTCGTCTCGGGCAGCAGGCCGAAGCCGGCGGTGTAATAGTGGAAGCACGAGAGGGCAAACAGCAGCCCGGCCACGATCCATGCCGCGCGAGGCAACAGCGGCCGGAAGCGCATTTCGGGATCGAGCTCGGCTTCGAGCTTCTCGATTTCAGCGGCATCGAGCGGTTTGATCGTGGGCGGCGTCATGAGGCTCCTTGGCGCGCTGTCGGTTTATTGAATGAGGAGCACACGGCGATGCGGAACACGCGACGCGGGGCCACTTGCAGCCAGGCTGTCGCTCACACGTCGCCGTCCGGGAGCTTACGCGGGCGGCGTCTCTTCTGCTCCCGCCGGGCGGGCTTATCCATGCGAGCCGTCACGTCGTCGAGCTGGCGCAAGACGGCGCTGAAGGCATCCCGGAGCGCTAGCTGCACCTGCGTGTGCGCGCGGTCGGCTTCGGGCACGTGGTTGACCACGATCGGTTTGTGACTGGGAACGCCGATCTCGATCCGGACATGGAAGAATTTCGGCAGCGGGGTCCGGCGCTGCGGCACTTGAATGACGACACGCGCATGCGTCAGACGATCGAAATGCCGCTCGATGCGGCTAAAATGCTCGCGAATGCTTGCCTCGACGGCGTCGCTACGCTCAAGACCATGAAACGAGATTTCGAGTGGCGTCAGCATAGGAGCCTCTCATCAATGCGGATCAGGACGGCAGTTTTGGCAGGCGATGCAGCACGTCGAAGTGAGTTTGCGCCGATCCCCGGTTTGCGATGATCGCCAGTCTGCGCCGATCCCCCAGTTTGCGCTCATCCCCAGTCTGCGCCGATCCGAGGGCGTGTCTCAACCTAAAACCGCACGCAACTGACCTCGTCGGCGCGCAATACGCTGTCCTGCTGCTGTTGAACCATCCAGGCCCGGCGGATGTCCTCGATCTTGGCCTCCTCGGCAGGCGCCGCGTGGAGCCAGATGAGTAGTATGCGGGAGGGCTCCTTGATGAGGTCTCCTGCCCGATTGCGCCATTGGCCCCGGCCTTCCAGAGTGGTCAACCCATCGGCAAAGCGAGGCGTTACCTCACGGTCGACGAACGCATTCCAGGCCTCGACGCCGATCTCCGGCGCACCGGGACGCGACATGCCGAAGACGAGCTCCAGGCGCTTCATGCTCTGGGCCGGCGGACGGCACTCGACGCCGGGCGCGCGGAGCAACACGACGATGGCCAACCCAGCAACGATCACCGTCAACGCCACGGCCCAGACACGAACGAGCCAGCTCGAAAGCAACGTCATAAGCGGCCAGGGCGCGCAGCGGCCCTCCGACGATCCCGTCTTCGCGCCTCGGACATCCCACCTCCCTCGTCATCCACACTTGGAATAGCCGCATTCGCGGCAGGTCCAACAGCCCGATTGCAGGATCAGTGCCCCTATCTCGCAGTGCGGGCAACGGCGGGCCCCGACCGGCAGGTCGCTCGCCGTGCCCCGCGGCAGGGAAAGGCTCATTCGCGGCAGCGCTTCGATACCCGACGCACGGTTGGCTGCGGCAGGCCCACGGCTTCCCGCCCGCAGTTCCCTGGGCACCGATACGGCCGCGCCGTGCTGAAAGGGCTGCTCCGTCGAGGGGGCCTGAAGAAAACCGATCCGGATCATGTGCGCCTCGATAACGTCGCCGATCGCGGCCAGCAGACTGGGCACATAGCGGCCATTCATCCACTGTCCGCCCTGCGGATCGAAGATGGCTTTGAGTTCACCGACCACGAAGCTGACGTCGCCTCCCCGGCGGAACACGGCGCTGATCAGCCGCGTCAGGGCGACGGTCCAGGCATAGTGCTCGAGGTTGCGCGTGTTGATGAAGATCTCGAACGGGCAACGGCGGCCCTCACGCTCGCAATCGTTGATGGTGATGTAGAGCGCGTGATCGCTGCCAGCCCAGACGAGCTTATAGGTCGCGCCTTCGAGGAGATTCGGCCGTTCCAAGGGCCGGGACAAATAGATCACATCCGACGGGCCGGCAGACGGGGCAGCGCCAATCCGAGGCGGCGCAGGCTGGGGCAAAGCGGGGTGGGGTGAAGCGGGCTGGGGCGCACCCGGCGCCTCGGCCGTTCCCGCATCGGGTGAACTGGCCGCTGCAGCCGGGGTGGCGGCCATTAGAATGG
>JBKJYG010000441.1:0-5458 GCA_046715905.1 Hyphomicrobiaceae bacterium
ATCTAGCGGTGGTGCGTCCTCGCAACTTCTGTTTGGGCAAACAGCGCATGACCCATGGTCAGTACTCGCTGCGTTTGACTATCTGTCTAGAGGCCTCAGACAGTGACGCGATCGGATTTTGACGCCACGGCTGGTTAGCGATAGGGTCCGGCCGCTTCCAGCGAGACCTGACATGCCGACACCCTGTGAGACAAGCTTCGACGTGGTCGTGATCGGTGGCGGTCATGCCGGCGTCGAAGCTGCGGCAGGCGCTGCCCGGATGGGCGCCAAGACCGCGCTGTTGACCCAGTCGGCAGCCACGATTGGCGAAATGTCTTGCAATCCCGCAATCGGAGGGCTCGGCAAAGGTCACCTCGTTCGCGAGATCGATGCGCTTGATGGATTGATGGGTCGGGTCGCCGACGCAGCCGGAATTCAATTTCGGCTGCTCAACCGATCCAAGGGCCCAGCCGTACAGGGTCCGCGAACCCAGGCCGACCGAAAGTTGTACCGGCTGGCGATGCAGGCAGCCGTCCGGGCGACGCCAGGCCTGAGGGTCATTGAGGGCCGGATCGACGACCTTACGGTTGACGGCGACCGCGTCACGGGCGTCCGAAGTGACGACGGGCGCACCTTTTGGGCGGGCGCGGTGGTCTTGACCACCGGCACGTTTCTGCGGGGCCTCATTCATATGGGTGACATTCGAACACCCGCAGGTCGTTTCGGTGAGCCTCCAGCCATCGCTCTGGCCGATCGCATCCTTGATCTCGGATTCGCCGTCGGCCGCCTCAAGACGGGGACGCCCGCGCGGTTGGATGGCCGTACCATCGCCTGGGATCGGCTGGAACGGCAGGAGGCCGACCCCCAGCCCGTTCCCTTCTCGTTTCTGACCGATCGCATCACAACGCCGCAGATTGCGTGCGGGATCACCGCCACCAATGCGCGCACGCACGCCATCATCCGCAACAATCTTGATCGGGCTCCGATGTATTCCGGAGCAATCACCAGCCAAGGCCCGCGTTATTGTCCTTCGATCGAGGACAAAGTGGTGCGGTTTGGCGATCGGGAGGCGCACCAGGTCTTTCTTGAGCCGGAAGGCCTCGATGATCACACCGTGTACCCCAATGGTGTCTCAACCTCGCTTCCCGCCGACGTGCAGGAGCAGTTCCTGCGGACCATGTCGGGGCTCGAAACCGTTGCCATGCTGCGGCCAGGCTATGCCATCGAGTATGATCACGTTGACCCGCGGGAGCTGTGGCCGACGCTGGAGACCAAGCGCCTCGCCGGTTTGTTTCTGGCGGGACAGATCAACGGCACTACCGGTTATGAGGAAGCCGCCGGGCAAGGCCTGGTGGCAGGACTCAATGCGGCGATGCGGGCCGGTGGACGCTCGAGCGGCGATGCCAGCAGCTTCGTCCTGTCGCGGGTCGACGCCTATATCGGCGTGATGATCCGACTTTGTGACGCGCGGCGTGTCGGAACCCTATCGCATGTTCACGTCGCGGGCGGAATTCCGCTTGAGACTGCGGGCGGACAACGCGGATCAGCGATTGACCCCCATTGGCTTAGCGGCAGGCTGCGTCGGGACGGAGCGGGCACACGCCTTTGGCTCGAAGTCCCGGGCCTTGGATGAGGCCCGGGAGCGCCTCCAAGGGCTTTCCTTGACGCCGAACGAGGCCGCCCGCTTCGGCATCGAGATCAACCGCGATGGACGTCGGCGGACGGCTCACGAATTAATGGGGCTTCCCAGCGTCACATTCCAACAGCTCAGCGCCGTATGGCCAGAACTCGCGTCGCTCCCGGCAGACTTGGTGACGCAACTCGTCATCGACGCGCAGTATGCCCCCTATATGGATCGGCAAAGCCAAGACGTGGCGATGCTGCGCCGTGACGAGGCCCTGAGTATCCCACCGCGGTTCGACTATGCCCTGCCGGGTCTGTCGGCAGAATTGACCCAGAAACTGCAGTACCATCGTCCTGCGACCCTCGCCCAGGCCGCGCGGATTGAAGGCATTACTCCAGCCGCTTTGATGCTCGTTCTGGCGCACGTCAAGAAGCAAGCTCGGCTGTCGGCTCAGGTCTGAACGATGGCGGGACCGGCGCCAGGGTACAAAATCGAGACGCCCGAGGACTTTGCAAGCGCTTTTGCCGTTTCACGTGAAACTCTGGACCGGCTGTACCGGTACGTCGACGTGCTGGTTCAGTGGCAACGGACCATCAATCTGGTGGCGCCCGCGTCCTTGGATGAGGTCTGGCATCGGCATATTGCCGACAGTGCCCAACTCTTGCCGCTGATGCGACTGCATCGGCAGACGTTGGCCCGCGACCTGGGCCGGAGTGGCGCGCATTGGCTTGACCTGGGCAGCGGCGCGGGGTTTCCGGGCCTGGTGTTGGCCATCCTGGCGGCCGGTGATGCGGCCGAGGCCGCGGATCTTCGAGTGACCCTGCTCGAGGGTTCGGAGCGGAAGTGTGCGTTCCTCCACGAGGCGGTCCGCCAGACGGGGATCCGCGCGCTGATCGCTGTGGACATCGCCAACGCTCGTATCGAAAACCCGACGACTCAGTCTAAGCTCGGCCCAGTTCAGGCGATTACGGCTCGTGCTCTGGCGCCGCTTGATCGGCTTCTCGCTCTGGCGGCGCCTTACTTTGGTCCCGAGACGGCTGCGTTTTTCCTAAAAGGGCGTGATGCGGACACTGAGATCGCGGGTGCCGAGCACGGCTGGCGTTTCGACCGGCGCTGTTGGCCCAGTCTGACGGACGGCGCCGGTCGGATCGTTGAAATACGCAGCCTGGCTCCGGGGGTCGGAGGTCGGGCCAAGACGCAGGGGTAAGATCTGTGACCGGCAAAGCTTCCCGACCGAGCGACGTCCACTCCGAGCTGCGAGTGATTGCGATCACCAACCAAAAAGGCGGCGTGGGAAAGACGACGACGGCGATCAATCTGGGCACCGCGTTGGCCGCTGTCGGCGAGCACGTGTTGATCATAGACCTGGATCCGCAAGGCAACGCCTCGACTGGAGTTGGCGTGGGGCCCGACATGCGTCCTGTCACCAGCTACGACGTGCTGGCGGGGAACGCGACGATTGCTGAGGCGACCTTGCCGACCATCGTTCCTGGATTATCGATCGTGCCCGCGAACGCAGACCTTGTCGGTCTTGAAACCGATTTGATGGCCGAACCGAGCCGGCCCTTCCGTCTCCGCGATGCGTTGGCGTCGCTGATCGGTGCGCAACGAAGCGGGTCCGACACCTGTTTTACCTACGTGCTGATTGATTGTCCGCCGTCTTTGAACTTGATGACCCTCAATGCCATGGTGGCTGCCCACGCCGTGCTGGTGCCCGTGCAGTGCGAATTTTTTGCCCTTGAGGGGATCTCGCAGCTCAAAGACACAATCGACCAGATCAAGGCAACCCTTAATCCGGGTCTCGAAATCCAGGGGGTGGTGCTGACGATGCACGATGCGCGGACGAGTTTCTCGCGCGAGGTTGCTGACAACGTCCGCCAGTTTTTTGGGCCCAAGGTTTATAAGACTATGATCCCGCGAAACATCAAGGTCGCCGAGGCGCCGTCGCACGGTAAGCCGATCTTGCTGTATGATTATGCCTGCGCGGGCAGCCAAGCTTACATCGGGCTGGCGCGGGAAATCATAGATCGTGAAAAGCGGATCAAGGCTGCTTGAGACGGCACCGGCGGAGCTGCCTGAGCAACGCTGGACGAGAACAATGACGAGGGAGCAGATTAGAATGTCAGCGCCGTTGCAGAAAAGCAGGCTCGGCCGGGGTTTGGCGTCCCTTATCGGAGAGTCGACACCGACGCAGCCGAGGCTGCCCCCCGAGGGCGAGCAAAAGGTGGTGGCGATCGACATGGTGCGCGGCGGGCCGATGAACCCGCGCAAATCCTTCGGCGAGGATGAGTTGGCCGAGCTCGCTGAATCCATACGTCAAAAGGGGCTGGTGCAGCCGATTATCGTACGGCCGGACCCGAATGGTGGCTACGAGATTGTCGCGGGTGAGCGGCGGTGGCGCGCGGCTCAGCTGGCGGGCCTGCATGCCGTCCCGGTCATCGTGCGTGAGCTCGGCGATCAAGAAGTTCTTGAGCTTGCAATTATCGAGAACGTCCAGCGCGCGGACCTCAATCCCCTCGAGGAAGCGGCCGGATATAACGAGCTGATTGAGCGTTTCAGCTATACCCAGGAGCGGATGGCCGAGGTGATCGGCAAAAGTCGCAGCCACGTCGCCAATACGCTTAGGCTTCTCAAGCTGCCGCCGGCCGTGCATTGGCTCATTCAGGAGGGCAAGCTCACGGCAGGGCATGCGCGGGCGCTCGTCGGTCGTGAGGATGCCGAAGCGCTGGCCGCTAAAATTGTCGATCGCGACATGAACGTGCGTGAAGTCGAGGCCATGGTGCAGGATCTCGATCACCCGACGCAAAACCGCCGGCCTCGCGAAAAGGATGCTGATACGCGTGCCTTCGAGAAGGAGCTGGGCGACGCGCTTGGCCTGAAGGTCGTGATCAAGCGCAGCTCTGGCGAGAGCGGTGTGCTGATGATCAAGTACGGGAATTTTGACCAGCTTGAGTACATTCGCTTGCGTCTTATCGGACAACCCGGCACCTGACGGGTTTGATTTAAGACTAGGACCCGCTGCAACGCGGGGCTTTAGCTTGACGTGGTGCGTGCTGTGAGCTGGAAGTGACGAGGCAAAAGCCTGGGTAATCACAGCTTGGCCTCGAGAGTCGGGAGAGATGACAGTTTCGACATTGGAACGGCTCAGTGCAGTCATTCGGGCGCGTCGCAGCTCAGACGGCAATCAATCCTATACGCGGCAACTTCTCGACGCAGGGGTAGGGCGTTGCGCCCGAAAATTTGGCGAGGAAGCGATTGAAACGGTCGTCGCCGCGCTCGATTCCGACGGTCCCGCGTTGAAAGGCGAGGCGGCAGATGTGCTGTATCATCTCCTCGTCCTGCTGGAGGTGCGAGGCGTGCTACTTGCCGATGTGCTGACCGAGCTTGAGGCGCGGATGGAGACGTCCGGTCTCGCCGAGAAAGCACAGCGGTCAGGTCCGACGTGATGACGATCTCCGAGCAGGCCGGTGGCTCCGAGCCGGCCATCAGCGGCGTCAACGTGCCTCCATTTTCGCCCTACCGGCTCTTTGCCCGCGAGGATTGGGCGAGGCTGCGGGCCGACACGCCGATGACACTCGTGCAGCGTGACCTCGAGATGCTGACCGGCCTCATCGAAGAGTTGTCGCTGGCAGAGGTCGAGCAGATCTATCTGCCGATGTCGCGGCTTCTCAATCTCTACGTCGCGGCATCGCAAGATCTGCACGGCGTGACGACGCGCTTTCTTGGGCGAAAAGACCGGAAGGTGCCGTTCATCATTGGCTGTGCCGGGTCGGTCGCCGTCGGCAAAAGTACGACGGCCCGTGTGTTGCGCGCCCTTTTGGCGCGCTGGCCCGAACACCAACCCGTCGATCTGGG
>JBKJYG010000442.1:0-3574 GCA_046715905.1 Hyphomicrobiaceae bacterium
AAAGATCACGGCGCGCTTGCCCGAAATGATGGCCAGTGTCGATGTGATCATCGGTAATCTGGAGGATGGAATTGCGGCCGACCAGAAGCCCCAGGCTCGGCAAGGCTTCATCCAGATGGCAGCGGAAAATGATTTCGCCACGACCGGCCTCTGGGTGCGTATCAACTGCCTCAACTCGCCTTGGGGGCTGGACGACATCCTCGAGGTGGTGCCGGCTGCGGGTCATCGGCTGGACGTCGTGATGCTGCCCAAGGTGGAGGGTCCTTGGGACATTCATTACCTCGATCAGCTGTTGGCGCAGCTCGAGGCCAAGCACCGCATTGCGCGGCCCATTCTGATCCACGCCATCCTGGAGACGGCCGAAGGTGTCAAGAACGTCGAGGCCATTGCCGCCGCCTCGCCCCGGATGCACGGGATGAGCCTTGGCCCAGCCGATCTGGCGGCCTCCCGGGGCATGAAGACAACGCGTGTCGGCGGCGGGCACCCCGGATATGGCGTGCTGGCGGATGCAGGTGATGCGGGGACGCTGCGCGCGTTCGTGCAGCAGGATCTGTGGCATTATACGGTGCAAAAAATGGTCGATGCGTGTGTTTCCTATGGCCTTAAGCCGTTTTATGGTCCGTTCGGCGATTTCAAGGATCAGGACGCGTGCGAAGCTCAGTTCCGCAATGCCTTTCTGCAAGGGTGCGTCGGCGCATGGTCGTTGCACCCCAGTCAGATCGAAATCGCCAAACGCGTTTTCTCCCCTGATGCCGTCGAGGTCGCCTTTGCACGCAAGATCATCGCCGCTATGCCCGATGGCACCGGTTCGGCGGTGGTCGACGGCAAGTTCCAGGATGATGCGACGTGGAAGCAAGCCAAGGTCATCGTCGACTTGGCCCGGCTGGTGGCGACCAAGGACCCCGCTCGCGCTAAGATTTATGGGTTGGATGGGGCACAAGATTAGGCCGGTTTGCGGCCGACCCATGCACCCCCCCGCTCACGCGCTTCCCGCGCGCGCGGCCTCCCAGATCGTGAGAGCTTGGCGGGTGGCGGCGACGTCGTGGACGCGGAGGATCTGGGCCCCTTGGGCGGCTCCGTGCAGCGCGGCGGCGACCGATCCGGGAACGCGGTCGGAGGGCTTCGCGGCGCCGGTCAGCGCGCCGATGAAACGCTTGCGTGAAGCACCAAGCAGGATCGGCGTGCCCAACCCGTGGAACAGGCTGAGGCCCGCCAGCAACTGCAAGTTATGTGCGCCGGTTTTGCCAAAGCCGATGCCTGGATCGACGATCAGTCGATCGCGCGCGATACCAGCGTGCATGCAGGCTTCAATCCGGCTCTCAAGGTAATCGTAGACATCGAGCAGAACGTCGTCGTAGCGCGGCTGCTGCTGCATGGTCCGCGGATCGCCGCGCGCGTGCATGAGGATTACGGCCAACCGGGTCTGGACTGCCGTCTCCAGGCTTAGCGGATCGTGGGTCAGGGCCGAGATGTCGTTCAGGATCCGAACGCCGGCCGATGCGGCGCGCCGCATCACCCCGGAGTTGCGCGTGTCGATGGACAGCGGGACCCGAACGCGGCCCCTCAAACCTTCGATGACCGGCATGACGCGGCGCAACTCCTCATCGACAGAAACGGGGACCGCGCCGGGCCGCGTCGACTCCCCGCCTATGTCGAGAATATCGGCACCCTCCTGCTCGAGGCTCAAGGCATGAGCGATCGCCTGGGCCGGCGTCGCGTACTGCCCGCCATCCGCGAAACTGTCGGGCGTGACGTTGACGATGCCCATGATGCGAGGGCGATCGAGAGCGAGGTCCGCGATGCATGCCGGCGCCGAGGCGAAGCCGGACATGAGCGCCTTCAGCCGATCGGCGGTCGGGCCGGCTTGAGATAGCATGAGACCAAGTTCGCCGGGTGCAATCGCGCGCCGATGGGCGGTCCCCCCCGGCTGGCGTTGGATCAGCTCGAAACCGGCGAAGACGAGATCTTGGCGGGGTCCAATACGAAGGACGTCAGTTTCGCTCGCCTGCGCCGGAGGCGGTGAGAGAGGCCCGACGGGGCGGAGGTAGACCGTGCTCATGGCATGCTCGTGCGGCTTAGACCCTTCTTCGGGCGGGGCAATCGGTGGAAAGCAGGGCGAAAGCCAGCGGAGAAGGCGCCGAAACCATTGGAACGGGCGGGGAGCGCAAACCAAAGCGGGAGGCCGAAGCCTCCCGCCAAGGGTTTGATTGAGCCGGCGTCAGGTTTGCGGCTGCGGGGCGAGACCTCCGGTGCCTGGCTCGTCCCGCGGCGGTCGCGCCTTCCCCACGTTGGGAACGGCCGAGCCCAGGGAGCTTTTGCTTTCCTCGTCATCGGATTTGCGTGTGATTTTTTCGCCGCGCATGACGGTGAGACATTCTTCGCCGCTCAGCGTTTCAAACTCCATCAAAGCTTGCGTCACAACGTCAACCTTTTCCCGATTGGCGCTCAGGACATCCCAGGCCATTTTTTCGCCAGCGACGACTATACGACGAACTTCCTCATCGATCAGCCGCGCCGTTTCTTCGCTCATATTCTGCCGTTGCGTGATGGCGTGGCCGAGGAAGATTTCCTGCTGGTTCTCGTTGTAGAGCAAGGGTCCAAGCTTCTCGCTCATGCCCCACTCGGTCACCATCCGCCGAGCCATGCTGGTCGCCTGCATGATATCGCTCGACGCTCCGGTATTGAGGTGATCCTTGCCGTAGACGAGCTGTTCGGCCACACGTCCGCCGAACGTCATTGCGATGCGCGCTTCGCACCATTTCTTCGAATAGCTGAGCTTATCGCGCTCCGGCAGGCTCATCGTCACGCCCAGCGCGCGGCCGCGCGGGATGATCGTCACCTTGTGCAGCGGGTCGTTGCCCGCCACGAGCAGATTGACGATCGCGTGCCCCGCCTCATGATAAGCGGTGGCCAGCTTTTCCTCCTCCGTCATGGCCATGGACCGACGCTCCGCGCCCATCATGACCTTGTCCTTGGCATCCTCGAATTCGGCTTGCGTCACCATGCGCCTGGAGCGTCGCGCGGCAAGCAGGGCTGCCTCGTTGACGAGATTGGCCAAATCAGCACCCGAAAAGCCCGGCGTTCCGCGCGCGATGACCTTGGCATCGACATCCGGCGATAGGGGAACCTTGCGCATATGCACGCGCAGGATCTTCTCGCGACCGCCCACATCCGGGTTGGGAACCATAATCTGACGGTCGAAGCGGCCCGGCCGAAGCAGCGCCGGATCGAGCACGTCGGGCCGGTTGGTAGCGGCGATGATGATGATGCCTTCGTTGGCCTCGAAGCCGTCCATCTCGACGAGCAACTGGTTTAGCGTCTGCTCGCGCTCGTCATTGCCGTTGCCGAGGCCAGCGCCACGATGACGACCGACCGCATCGATCTCGTCGATTAAGACAATGCACGGCGCGCTCTTCTTGGCCTGCTCGAACATGTCGCGGACGCGGCTGGCGCCGACGCCGACGAACATCTCGACAAAATCAGAGCCGGAAATGGTGAAGAAGGGCACGCCCGCTTCACCCGCAATGGCGCGGGCGAGCAAGGTCTTGCCGGTGCCGGGCGAGCCGACCAGCAG
>JBKJYG010000443.1:0-6548 GCA_046715905.1 Hyphomicrobiaceae bacterium
CCCGCAACCAAAACCGAGCTACCTGTTTGCCCAGGTCGGCGGCGACCATGGCTCGATAACGTCCACCTTTCGCACGCGTACGGGACGCAAGGTGGACCTCGCAATTCACGTCGAGCCCGGCAAGGAAAGCCGCTGCCAGTGGGCGATGGATTGCCTCAAGCGGGCGATGACATGGGACGAGCAGCGGTTTGGCCTCGAGTATGACCTTGATGTGTTCAACATCGTCGCCGTATCCGACTTCAATATGGGAGCGATGGAGAACAAGGGCCTCAACGTCTTCAATGACCGGCTGATCCTGGCCAGTCCTCAAACCGCCACCGATGCGGATTTTTTCAACATCGATCGCGTCATCGCGCACGAGTATTTCCATAATTGGACGGGCAACCGGATCACCTGCCGCGACTGGTTCCAACTGTGTCTCAAGGAGGGGCTGACGGTCTTCCGCGACCAGCTCTATTCGGCGGATTTCCGGTCACCCGACGTGCAGCGCATCAATGATGTGCGTCAGCTCAAGGCGCGGCAGTTTCCCGAAGACGCGGGCCCGCTGGCGCATCCCGTGCGACCCGACCGATTTATCGAGATCAACAATTTCTATACGGCGACTGTGTACGAGAAAGGCGCCGAGCTCTGCCGCATGATCTACACCCTGCTCGGGGCCAAGGCCTTCCGCGCCGGCATGGACCTTTATTTCGAACGCCATGACGGCGAGGCGGCGACTGTCGAGGACTTCGTTCGATGCTTTGCCGAGATCAGCGGCCGCGATCTGACACAATTCATGAACTGGTACGCGCAGGCCGGAACGCCGCAGCTGAATTGCACGCTCAGTTATAAGGCTGCAAAGAAAATGGCCGAGCTGACCGTGGAGCAGATGACGCCGGCAACACCGGGTCAGGCAACCAAGAAGCCCATGCTCATGCCGCTGGCGCTGGGGCTTCTGGGCGGCAACGGGCACGACATTGCCTTGGAGCTGGCGGACCAAGGCCCGTTGCCGGGCGGGGTGCTCGAAATTACCAAGCGGCGAGAGACGTTCCGCTTCGTCAATATGCCGGCCGCGCCGGTGCCGTCACTGCTGCGCGGGTTCTCGGCCCCGGTCAATCTTATGATCGATCTCGACGACGACCAACTCGCCTTCCTGATGGCGCATGATTCCGACGGCTATAATCGCTGGCAAGCTTCCCAGGATTATGCCTTGCGCCTGCTGCTGGCAATGACGCAATCGGTGCGCGCAAAAAGTCCGCCTCCCGACGCGCGCGCCTACATCGAGGCCATCGGACGGGTGCTCTCGGATACGGCGCTCGAGCCCGCGTTCCGCGCCTTGGTGCTGTCGGTTCCCGCTGAAAATGAGGTGGCGCGCCGGATCGGACGCGACGTGGACCCGACCGCCGTGCATGAGGCGCGCCGGCTGCTTCGGCGTCTGATCGGTCGCGGGCTCGGCGCGGCGCTCGAGGAGGCCTATGACGTCAACCGGATCAAAGGGGCCTACGCGCCGACACCCGAGCAAATCGGCCAGCGCACGCTGCGCAATTCAGCGCTTGGCCTGCTGGCCGCGCGCGGCACCGCCGACGACACCGCGCGTACCCGCGCACACTTCGAGAAAGCCTCAAATCTGACCGACGAAGTCGCTGGATTTGCGTTGCTCTGCGATACCGCGCCCAAGGATATCCGCGAGGCGGCCGTCGATCGGTTTTACCGGCGCTGGAAGCAGGATCATCTCGTCATCGACAATTGGTTTGCCTATCAGGCTGGCTCATCACGGCCGGGGACGCTGGGCGTGGTCAGGCAACTGCTGAAGCATCCGTTGATGTCGCTGTCCAACCCCAACAAGGCACGATCGCTGATCGGCAGCTTTGCGGCCAACACCGTGCACTTCAATCATCCCAGTGGCAGCGGGTATGCCTTTGTCACGGACCGTATTCTGGAAATCGATCGGTTCAATCCGCAGGTGGCGTCCCGCTTAGCCACGGCGTTTCGGAGCTGGGGATCGCTCGAGCCCGTGCGCCGGGGATTGGTGGAAGCCGAACTCCGCCGGATTCTAAAGGCAAAGGCGCTGTCGCGAGACGTTTACGAGATTGTGACAAAGATGCTCGATTGATCCGGGGCGCTGGGATACGGTGCGGCCCCTCATAACGCGGCGGGAACCGTTTCGCATGCTACCCCCCGGGATTACCCTCTACTTCGTTCGCCACGGCGAAACCGACTGGAACGCGGTGCGCCGCTATCAGGGTCAAACCGACACGCCGTTGAACGATCGCGGGCGCAGTCAGGCGGCCCGCAATGGACAGGTTCTGCGGCAGCATCTGCCATCGATCGCGGATCTGCAGTTCATCGCCAGTCCGCTGTCGCGGACCACGGAAACCATGCGCATCATCCGGCGTGAACTGGGGCTGCCGCCGGATGACTTCGCCACGGATGATCGTCTGAAGGAGATTAACTTCGGACATTGGGAGGCGTGCTTGTGGGACGAGCTTGAAACCACCGACGCCGTGGAGTTCCAAGCCCGCCTGCGGAATCCCTACCATTGGCGACCGCAAGGCGGCGAAAGTTACGCCGATCTCAGCCTGCGTGTCGGCCCCTTCCTCGATACCATCGTGCGTGACGCCCTCGTTGTCTCGCACGGCGGTGTGAGCCGGGTCGTCCGCGGCCGCATTCTGGGCTTGCCGGAAGCGGAGATCGCGCTGCTCGAGGTGCCGCAGGACCGGGTGCTGGTGCTGCGGCGCGGTCACATGGAGTGGCTATAGCCGTCAGCGAGGTTTGGCCGGCGGCGCTGCGTTGGCTCGGGGCGCTGCCTGAGGAGCAGACGGTTTGATGCATTTGAGTTGTTGCCGGTCGTAGGTGAGGCCCGCCGCGCAGGTGAGGCCAGCCGGCGCCGGCGGTGGCGCAGAACCGGCGCGCTTTACGGCAGCTTTTGGGACGGCAGCCTTTGGGGCGCCCTTGGCCGGTGCACTGGAGATGGCTTTCTTGGCGGCAGCCTCGGGCCTGCCTGCGACGCTGGGCGGGGGCGCGACGGCTTTGGCCGTGCCGGGCGGCTTATCAGCGGGCGCGGGTGTGGACTTGGCTTTGCCGACAGGCTTTTTCGGGACCGGCTGTTTGCCCGTGCCGGGCTCGATGGTGATGCTGAGCTTTCCGGGCTTTGGTGCCACTCTCACGATCGGCGGCACGATCGCATCGCTGGCGGACACTGTCGGCGGCCCGGATGTTTTTACGCCCAAATCAGGGTTGGGTACCGGGGCACCCCCCGCCTGGGCTGTGCGGGTCGCGATCCGCGGCGGTTCGTTGGCTCGCGCCCGCGCGTGCCAACCAATGATCCAGACCACAAAGCCGAGAACGGCCAAGCCGATGCGCCCGTGCCGTGCCTGAGCCAGCATGCCGTCGACCCTCCCCCGTGTTCGATTGACGATAGCAGCCGGCCTCGATGGTTTAATGATGGCTGCACGCCAGCCCGGCTCTGGCCATGGTGGCCGCAGCTCATTCTGGCGGATCAGCCTGCGTTGAGGTAAGTCATCAAGCACGGCCGCTGATCGATGGCTGGTCGGAGTGATCAACGCAAGGCTGACCATGTCGTTCAACTCGTTCGGGCAACTCTTGAAGGTCACGACCTTCGGCGAAAGCCATGGCGCGGCGTTGGGGTGCGTGATCGATGGCTGTCCGCCCAACCTCGAGCTGACGGCGGCGGACATTCAATCCGATCTCGATCGCCGCCGCCCTGGCCAGTCGCGTTTCACCACGCAGCGGCGGGAGCCCGACGAGGTGCGGATCGTGTCGGGCGTCCTCACGGATGACGCCGGTTGTCAGGTCACGACGGGCACGCCGATCGGTTTGCTGATCGACAACGTTGATCAGCGATCGAAAGACTACAGCGACATCAAAGACAAGTTCCGGCCGGGCCACGCGGACTATGCCTACTGGGCCAAGTACGGCATCCGCGATTACCGGGGAGGGGGCCGGTCGTCGGCCCGCGAAACAGCCATGCGGGTCGCAGCGGGCGCCGTGGCGCGCAAGATCGTCTCCGGTGTCACCGTCCGTGGGGCGCTCGTGCAACTGGGGCCGCACCGGATCGACCGCGCCGCCTGGGACTGGGCCGAGGTCGCGCGCAATCCGTTCTTCTGTCCCGACGCCGCGGCCGCCAAGGCATGGGAAATCTATCTCGACGGCGTGCGCAAGGCGGGATCGTCGGCGGGAGCCGTGATCGAAATCGTCGCCGAAGGCGTGCCGGCGGGATGGGGCGCGCCGCTCTACGGTAAGCTCGACGCCGACCTCGCCGCCGCCCTGATGAGCATCAATGCCGTGAAGGGTGTCGAGATCGGGGACGGGTTCGGCGCGGCTGTCCTCTCGGGCGAGGAGAATGCGGACGAGATGCGGGCGGGCAACGATGGCCCGGTCTTCCTGTCCAACCATGCGGGCGGCATTCTGGGAGGCATCTCGACGGGCCAGGCGGTCGTCGCCCGGTTTGCGGTCAAGCCGACCTCCTCGATCTTATCGCCAAGGCGGACCATCGACCGGCACGGGGCCGAGACGGAGATCGTCACCAAGGGCCGGCATGATCCGTGCGTCGGGATCCGTGCCGTGCCCGTGGGCGAAGCCATGATGGCGCTGGTGTTGGCCGATCACAAACTGCGTCATCGCGGTCAGGTCGGGATGGCCGAGCCGCATCGGTGAGGATCGACGGAAAACCCGGGGTTGACCCATCCGACGTCGGCGGGCCTGCCGCCTTGCCGGCTTACAGCTATCGGCGCGACGCTGGGGTTCCCTCCTTTGCGGATGACGCACCGCTGATCGTTTTCGACGGTGTGTGCGTGCTCTGCTCGGGCTTTGCCCGCTTCGTGGCTCGTCATGATGCGCAGCGCACTTATCGGTTTACCGCCGCTCAATCGCTCCTCGGCGCGGCTTTGTTCCGGCATTACGGCCTTCAGAGCGTCAACTATGAAACCAGCCTTTTGATTGTTGATGGTCGTGCTTACGGTAAATTGGTGGCAGTTTCCTCCATTTTGTCAGGTCTGGGGGGCATCTGGCGCCTCTGTGGATCGGCGTTGCGGCTGGTGCCGACAAGGTTGGGCGAGTGGCTCTATGATGCGGTTGCGCGCAATCGCTATCGCATGTTTGGCCGGCACGCGGTTTGTCTGGTCGCCGATGCCGACTGGCGAAGCAGGGTCATCGATTAACACGGTCAAAGGGCTCATGGCATGTCGCTTAAATCCGAGGTGAAAGCACTCCTTTTCGACGTTTTCGGCACCGTGGTCGATTGGCGCTCGGGCATCATTCGCGAGTTGACGGCATTTGGCGCCGGTCGGGGCATCGCCATCGATTGGGCGCGGTTTGCCGATGAATGGCGCGGGCTGTATCAGCCCTCGATGGAGGAGGTTCGGGAGGGCCGGCGGCCCTGGACCATCCTCGATGACCTGCACCGGGAGAGCCTGCTGAAGATGCTCGAGCGCTACGGCGTCAAGGATCTTGGCGTTCACGAAATCGAGCATCTGACGACCGCCTGGCATCGGCTTGATCCCTGGCCCGACGCCGTCGAGGGCCTGACGCGCCTGAAAAGGCGCTTCATCATCGGCACGCTGTCCAACGGCAACATCGGGCTTCTGACGCGCATGGCCAAGCGTGGAGGTTTGCCGTGGGATGTGATCCTCGGGGCGGAGCCGGTGCGCGCCTACAAGCCCTTGGCCGAGTGCTATCTGCAGAACGCGGCGCTGCTCAATCTCGAACCTTCCGAAGTGATGCTGGTCGCAGCCCACAACGGCGATCTGGCCGCCGCCGCGGCGACCGGCTACCGCACCGCCTTCGTGCTGAGGCGGGGCGAGCACGGCGCCACACAAACCAAGGATCTTGCCGCCGAGCAGGCCTGGGACGTGGTGACGGACAGCTTCATCGGTGTGGCCGAGGCGATGGGCTGTCCTCGGCGCTGATTAGGATTTGGGCAGCAGCGAGAAATCCTTGCCGGCCACGGTTTCGCTCGGGCCCCACCTGCCGCGCTCGACCGCGTGGATGAAGTCCTGCACCACGGCATTGAAGCCGGCCGGTTCCTCCAGATTGATGCCGTATCCGGTGCGCGGGAAGATCATCAGCCCGGAGCGCGGGATAGCGCGTTTCAGGAACACCGAAAGATCGAGCGTGGCGTCGTCCTCGTCGCCCGCGATAATGAGCACGGGATCGGTGATGCGCGCCAGCTCTTCGCCGCGCTCGAAGAACGGAACGCGTTTTGCCTGCACGCCGCGCATGGTCAACGCCCGCCCCCTGGCTCCGCCCTCGGCGAAGCCGCGCTTGAATTCGGCGAAGCCTCGCGGGTCCTTGGCCAGCAGGCGCTTCCGGGCCGGCGCCTGGCAGTAGATTTCGGCAATGGCGGCAAGGCCGTCCCGCTCGATGCGGTCGGCAACCTCGTTGGCCTCGGCCACGAACCGCTTCTTCTTCTCTGGATCGGCGCTGGCGCCGGTGCCGGCTGCCGCGGCCGTCAGCGAAAGGCCAACGCCGGGGTGCCGAATGCCGAACTCGACGACCGCCGTGGCGCCCATCGACAGGCCAACGATATGGGCTTGGCCCAGCCCCAGGCC
>JBKJYG010000444.1:0-3572 GCA_046715905.1 Hyphomicrobiaceae bacterium
TCTTGAGCACTCGCACTTTGTGCATTCTGAGAGCGCGCGGGACAGCACCAGAATCACAATCATTTTGACCGATACGCGGTGCCCTTCAATTTTTCTGCAGCGGACTAGGAACGACATGTATTTCCCCTGCTCCTAGATACGCACGCTGTACCGCTGAATCGGATCGTAAGACCGACGCGGATCCCTCTCCGACGATCCTGCCGGATTCAATCAGGTAGCCGCGGTCGGCCACGTTCAGGCTCTGCCTGGTGTTTTGCTCCACCAGCAGAATGCCGACCCCGCCGGCGCGAATGTGGGGTAGCGCGCGGAACAACTCGACGCACACGCGCGGTGCAAGTCCAAGCGAAGGTTCGTCGAGCAGGAGGATGTCGGGCGCCGACATCAGCGCCCGGCCGATGGCGACCATCTGCCGCTCGCCGCCGCTCATGGTGCTGACGAATTGCGAGGACCTCTCTTTTAATATCGGGAACAGGCTGTATACCCGCGAAAGACTGTCCGCCTCGCTTGCGCGCGCGCGCTGTGCGAATGCACCAAGCTGCAGGTTCTCTCGCACGGTCAAGTTGGCAAAAATACCTCGCCCTTCCGGCACCAGGGCCACACCCGCCTCGACAATCTGAAAGGGCTCGAGCGCTGTCAGGTCGACGCCGTTAAGGTTGATATGTGCGCCGAGGCGCGGCCGCACCAGCCCCGCCAGTGCCTTGAGCAGGGTCGTCTTGCCGGCGCCGTTGGCGCCGAGGATCACCACGATCTCCTCCTGGCGCACCGCGAGCGCGACGTCCGTCAGGGCCTGGTGCTTGCCGTAAGCTGCCGACAGCGCGGACACTTCAAGCATCGGGCTCACCCAAGTAGGCGCAAATGACTTCGGGCTCGGACAACACGACTGCGGTAGTGCCCTCGGCGATTTTGCGGCCAGCATTCATGACGATGCAGCGATCGCACAACGAGCGGATCGCGTCCATCACGTGCTCCACCAGAATGATGGTCAAGCCGTCGCCGCGCAGGGAATGGATCAACTGTATGCCCTGCTCCAATTCCGTCCGATTTAGGCCGGCGAGCCATTCATCGAGCAGAAGAACACGCGGCTCGAGCGCCAGCGCGCGGGCAAGCTCGAGCCGCTTTTGATCGATGTAGGTCAGTTGCGCTGCGGGCTGATCGGCCTTGTCGGCAAGTCCGACGCGGGCCAGCAGGCCGCGAGCGACCGCCTCGCCTTCCGTGCCGCGAAGCGGCTTGCCGCGAAAGGCCAGTCCCACCATCACGTTTTCGACCGCGGTCATGGCTTCGAGCACGCGCACGAGCTGGAACGTGCGAGCGATGCCGAGCCGGGCTATGCGATGCGAGCCCAATCCCGTCATGTTCACGCCGCCACACACGACCGTGCCTGCGTCAGCGGGCAGAGCTCCGGAGATCAGGTTGAGCACCGTGGTTTTCCCGGAGCCGTTCGGCCCGATCAAACCGACGATCTCGCCTGGGGGCACCGCAAAGCTGAGGCTTTCGACCGCGACGAGGCCGCCAAATGTCTTGCGCAGCGATTTGACTTCGAGCCTCGCGCCTGCAGCCCTGGCCCGGGACGCGAGAGGCGCCACCCTGGCACGTTCGGTATGCGGCAGGCGCTGCTGCACAAAACCTGCGACGCCCTGCGGCAGCGCATAGACGACGGCGAGGAATACCAGACCGAGCAGAATGCTGAAGTAGTTGGGAAAGTTCGCCGAAAGAAATTCGAACAGCAGCACGAAGGGCACCACTCCGAGAATCGGCCCGAACAGGAATCCGGCCCCGCCAAACAGCGCCATGATCACGACTTCGAATGACAGCATCGGATTAAACGCAATCACCGGGTCGATGTAGGTCCAGCGCGGCGCCATAACCGCGCCGGTGAGCGTCATGAAAAGCGCGCTGAGCGCAAACGTAGCAAGCTTCGCCCTCGTGGTGTCGATACCGGCGTGGCGGGCGACCACCTCGTCGGCGCCGATGACGCGCAGCGCTAGCCCAAGCCGGGAACGGCCGACAAAGTAGCCGGTCAGTAGAACCGCGGCGGTCAGCGCCAGGAGTTGCCAGTAGATCTGCGCCTGGGTGATATCGATGAAGACGTAGCGTCCGACGCTCCTTTGGATGTTCACCTCGTACCAAGTGACAAGCTGGCGGATCAGCTCGGAAAGGCCGAAGCTGAAGATGACAAAATAGATGCCCGACAGACGTAGCGTCGAAAGACCGACGATGAGAGCAAGCACGACGCCGATCGCGGCGGCGAGCGCGAGCACCAGAGGCCACGGCAGGACCTCGCCCACCACCGCGACCGTGTAGGCGCCGACGCCGAAGAACGCCACGGTGGCGAGTGAGATGTAGTGCGTTGCACCGGAGAACAGCGCCCAGGCAGTGGCCAGCACAGCGAAATAGAGCAGGCTGATGCCGAGCGCCAAGTGGTAGGCGCTGCCGGCCAACGGGACAACCGCAAGCACCGCGAGCACAACGGCAGCTGTACCGAAAATCAGGACGCGGGACCGGTTCAACGGGCCGACCTCCCAAACAGTCCGGTCGGCCGTATCAGCAGAACCGCAAGGAACAGCGCGTAGGTTGCCGCGAGCGTCAGCCCGGGATCGAGCAGCCGCGCGACGGCGGTCTCGCCGATACCGAGCAGAAGGCCGGCGAGCAAAGCCCCAAGCATGTTGCCGACGCCTCCCACGATGACCACGATGAGGGCCTTCATGGTAAACTCGACGCCCATCGACGCATTGAACGTCAAGAACATGCTGATCAGCACGCCGGCCGAAGCCACCAGCGCGCCACCAAGCGCAAAGGCGAAGGCGGAGGCGCGCCGCACGTTGATGGCTACCAGTTGTGCCGACACCGGATCTACAGCTACCGCGCGGATTGCGGTGCCGAGCCGTGTTCGGACCATCGCCAGATAGATCGCAACGCCGATCACGAGGGCAAACGCGAGCGCGAGAAGCCGGTTGACCGCGAGCGCGCTGCCGAGGACTTGAACCGGAATCGAATGATAGGAATAACTGAGGTAGTTGCCGCCGAACGTCAATACCGCGATGCCTTGGATGATAAACAGAAGTCCGAAGGTCGCGAGGATGCTGTCTACTTCGAGCATCCCTTCGTTGCGTGCCCGCCGCACCAAGGGATGAAGCAGGACTTGGTAGATCAACCAGTTGAGGACGAAGGCCAGCGGCACGACCAGGAAGAGCCCGATCAGCGGACTCATCGCTTGCGTCGTGTAGAGCCAATAGGTGCTGAGCGCCGCTGCGACGACAAACTCGCCATAAGACAGGTTCATGATCCGCGCCACACCGTACTGGAGCGTGAGCCCCAGTGCGGTGAGCGCGTATATGCCGCCGATGATGAGTCCGGTCAGAACGATGTCGACTGCGAGCATGGCGCCGCCGCCACAATCACATCATTGCTTCCACGCCGGTTTTGCGATCGGCTGGCGAGCGCCGGCGAGCCGCGAAGGGCCGATGCCGTAGTACTCGCCGCCCTGCCACTGCCCGGTCTGGAACACGTCGAGGAAACGGTTGTCGACGAGCTTCACCGTACCGTAGATCGTTTCGAAGCTGCCGCTCGACAGC
>JBKJYG010000445.1:0-3748 GCA_046715905.1 Hyphomicrobiaceae bacterium
TTGGTCCGCAAAAGCCCTGGCTTCTGCGGACCTTTGCTTAAAGAGAGCCTTCGTTGCCGCAGCAACAGCTGAAGTATATTCAGCCGGAGCGGGTTAGCCATTGAATGAAGTTATCCAGGATTGCGGATAGACGAGCGCCATAGCATTTAATTGGTTAAGTTTCGGCAGTAGGATGAGCAGCGGGCAAGCTTGCGAGCATAGGGCAGCAGGTGGGGTGCCGCTTGATCGAAATTGAGCCGGAAGTGGCAGTCATGCAGGAGAAAATCTATCTGGGCGTCAAGAATCACCACACCGGTGAATCTTATATCGCCTCGTGCACTCTGCCTGTCCGCATCGGGCGGCAACACGACGTCGGCAATCAGGTGCTGCTCGATCCGATCGATCCGCGCCGGCCAACAATTTCCAGAGTGCACGGCGTCATAGAGAAATCGCCGCGGGGGTTGATATTCCACGATCAAAGCCAGAGCGGCAGCCGGGTCGGTGGTCTCAACGTGCACAATGCACGTGTGTCGCTGGGACAGCAATTTACGGTCGACATCGAGAATTATACCATCACTCAAGTCAAAGTTACGAACCCGTTCGCTGTCCTGGAAACCAACCCGGAACTCGTCGAACTCGGCCGCTTGGAGCTTCTTGCGGGACGGGGCATCGGGATTATGGGATCGCCGGACGGTTGGCGCTTGATCAACCTCAATCACTGGACAGAGTGGGATAAGCCGCTCGCCGCACGCTTCGAATTGAGCGACGAAACGCCTGTCCTGGTGATCGAGGATCCCGCGATCGCACCACGCCGGAACAAGGCCGCGATCGCGGCCGATCGCACGCCGCTCGCCGTGCTCGACGTGATTGAGATCGACCGTTACCGGTTTGAGATCGGCCGGCCACACGAACCGAGCGTCGTTTGCGGTTGGGAGCACTGTCATTTGCTCAATCCGCCGCCGATTGCCGCCAATTGCCGGTTCTGTGGTCATGATCTCGCGAACTCAGATTCATTCTCGCGGCGCTTGAAATAGCGTGAGCTCCCTTGCGAGCCATTTTTAATTGAGTGAGGGCATTCAAGATGGCGATCGAAATCTGGTGGCAACAGTCTGGCGCCGCGCCGGGCGAAGACGGTTCCGGTTCGATCATTCTTGACGGCCCTGGGCCGTTCAAGATCGGGCGAGGGACAGGAAGCCATGTGCTGCTGGACAACTTGCAGGTCTCTCGGGAGCACGTGATTCTGTCGGTCGACGGCCGCACCGTGCATGTCTCCGACCAAGGAAGTCAGAACGGGACGTTGTTGGACGGCGCCCGTATCGAGACTGCATCGTGGTTGCCTGACCAGGAGATGCGGGCTGGACCATTCACGTTGCGTTACCGCATTACGGATCGTCGTGCCGCTGCCGCACCCAGCCCCGGTGCCCATCAGCCGATCCCAAGCCCCGCGCCCAGCCGAGGCGGCAATGAGCGGGGCGGCAACGCTGGCCGTGGTCGAGGCCAGCCCGCGGCCGCTCAGCCGGCCCCAGCCCAAGAGGGGCGGCGGGCGTTCCCCGGCTCATTTTTTGAAAATCGCGTGGTTGCCACCAAGGACATCACGGGCAGCGGCAAGGTTGCGGGTGAAGTCGATTACGCGGCCATCGGGGGCGGCTTGGGCAGCTTCTGCTGGGTCGACCACCTCAGAATCTTCGGAGTGAAGAAAGATCAGATCCGCGTCATCGGCGTTGCCAGCGACAAGCGTCCTTACGCCAAGTACGCCCGGCTGTGCCGGAACTCGCAGATACCGGATGATGAGCGGTTGCGTTCCAATTCAATCTCTGCTCCCGACAACATCTGGGGTTTCCCCGGCTATGCGAGCCGCGAAATGGTCGCCGACCTGCTTCGCGGAAGGTTGACCGGCTTGAAGCACGTGCTGCAGGTCTTTGGCGAACCCGCGATCACAGAGAGCTATACCCCCCGCACGAGAGACGTCTTTCGATCGTTGGATCGGGAGGGGCGGCGGATCGGATGGGACGAGACGTGGCTGCATGGCCAGGTCATCGGCCTGAGAAAGACCGATGACGAGCGCTACGTCATCGCCTATCGCGTGCCTTCGGAAGCCGCGCCAGAGCTCGATCGAGACGCCCGCGAGCGATTCTTGATTGCAAGGAACGTTCACATCGCGACGGGCTACCCAGCCTCTAACTACCTGCCGGATTTGCAGGCCTTTCGGCAGCAGCATCCCGACACGACGCTGGTCGTCAATGCTTATGAAGAGCACGACGAGGTCTATCGCGGACTCGAGGCGCGCGGCGGCACCGTGCTCATTCGCGGGCGAGGTATCGTCGCCTCGCGCGTGCTGCAACGGATTGCGGAAGCGCGCGCCAGCAATAAGGATATCCGCCTCATTCATCTCGTCCGTGCGCCCGCTGGGGAGGGATCAAAATATGACCTCGCACGCCGGCTCGTTCGCAATGATGTTGAACAGCAGCCCTTCAACTGGCCGAAAGCCTGTTGGGGTGGGACCTTGCGCAAGCGGCTCGAGCGCGCCTCGCCTGAAGAGCGCGCCAAGCTGCTCGCAACGTGGGGCGGGACCTCGACCGCAGATCGCGATGATTGGAATCGCATCATCGAGGATGGCACCCGCGAAGGCTGGTACAAACTCTTCTATGGCAACGTCGCCTCGATTTCTTTGCAGCAGGGACGCGTGGTGACGCGGCTGGAATCGAGCGGGACCTATAGCGAAAACGTGGATCTTACGGCTGATGCCGTGATCGATTGCACCGGTCTGATCTCACGCCTGGACGAGGCACCGCTGCTGGCCGATCTCGTGCGCGTCTACGACCTGGCTCGCAATAAGGCACCCGGTCGTGGTGCCGAACTGCGGCTGTCGGGATTTGCGGTGTCGAATAATTTTGAGATCGCCGGACTGCAAAACGGACGTGGCCGCGCCTATGCGTCCGGTGTGTTGACAGCCAATGGCCCCTACGCTGCCGTCGATAGCTTCCTCGGGCTGCAATACGCAGCGCTCAGATCGACGGATGACTTGGCCGCCAACCGAGCTCCGGGTTTGACGCGAATGGGTCCGATCCGGTCCGCATTTCAATGGCTGAACTGGTGCGCGGGCCGGGCGCCTTGACCAAAAAGATTTTGTATCAACGCTCGCATATAGGAGCCTACCATGACCCCGACGCTCGCAGGCCGCTGGCAAACTCGCCTGCTGTTGTTTTTTATGATCGGCCTGCCGATCACGTTCCTGGTGGCCATGTACAATAGCAATTGGCAGTGGCCGCCTGCCTACGAATTGACGATCTTCCGGGACCCATTCATTTTTCTGACCCTGATCCTGATTTTGGGCCTGATCCTGGATGTCCTCTATATTCAGATCCAACGATTTCACTGGGATCAAGACTGGCCGTTCGCGTATCAGTTCTTCTTCTCGATCGTGGAATTTTTCATCATTTTCGGGGCCATGGATTTTGGCGCTTTCGACGTCCTGTTCCCCGACGGACGGGTGCCTTTCACGAACGCTGCATGGCATTTCACGTTCGTCTTCGTGCCCTCCTTCCTGGCGCTGTTGGGAGGAGTTCAAATCTTTATGGTGCGCTGGCGCTTCAAGGGCGGGGAGATGGGGCGCATGCGAGGCTGATGCCGTACGATGCGCGGCCTAACGCCCCAGGTTGGTAAGCAGGCTCCAAATCGACCCTAGCATTTCGCGTTGGGCGAGAAAGCCGTATCCAGCTACCCCTGCGCTGACGGCGAGCACGGCGCCGATCGCAAGGAGGGCGGCTTT
>JBKJYG010000446.1:0-4972 GCA_046715905.1 Hyphomicrobiaceae bacterium
CATTGCTGAGGCCGATGTTCAAGTTGGAGAACTGTCCCAGGAAGCCGTTGAAAGCGGCCAAGCCGGTCTTGAAGCCATCGCTCTGGATGAGGATGCGAAGCACCTCGGACAGCGTCTGCGTGAACAAGGCGCCAAAGGTCGGGCCGAGCATGGTCCAGATCCCGCCCGCGATGACGGCAAACACCATATTCAGCGAGATGCCGAGACCGGCAATCGTCTCTGGTCCGATGTACATTTGATATTGCGCATACATGGCCCCGCCGAAGGCGCACATCGCGGACGACAAGGCGGTGATTTTCAGCTTCTCGCGCGTGACATTGATGCCAACCGAGGCGGCGGCATCCTCGTCCTGCGAGACCGCATCGAGCGCATAACGGTCCATGCTGCGGTCGACCTTGACCCAGATGAGCAGCCCGATGATCCAGATCGCGAGCACGAGGTAGTAGGCGAGCACGCGATCGGTCTCAAACTGTACGGCGTAGAGCGATAGCCCATCTCCGTAGCGTCTAGGCTGCGTACCGAGCGAGCCGCCGGTCCAGTCCCGCAGGCCAACGATACAGAGCCGCACGAACTCGGTGAACGCGAGCGTCAGCAGCGCGAAGTAGTGCCCGGTGATACGAAGCCTGAAACAGGGGTAGCCGATGAGCAGGCCTGCAACGACCGCCAGCGCCATCGCAACCGGGATGCCGATCAGTGGCGTCAGGCCGAGATAGTTCCAGGCGAGCACTGTCACGTAGGCCCCGATGCCCGTGAACGCACTGTGGCCGAAGGAGGTCAGACCAAAACGGCCCATCAGCGACCAGCCGGTGTAGATGAAGGCCCAGAGCAGGATCTGGATCAACAAATGCAGATAATACTTCTCGCCTGCTGGCAGCGCGATGCGAACGAGGAGTGGGAGCAGCAGCAAGGCGGTGATGCCGCAGATCCAACCCCATCGCAGTTTGAGCATCATGACTTGGCACCGAACAGGCCCTGGGGCCGAATGAAGATCGCGATCATGAAGAACAGGAAGGCGACGGCGTAGCCCCACTCGGTGTGAAAGCAGCTCGAGCCGACAGCGATGAATTGGGCGATGATAAAGGCCGCGACGAAGCCGCCGACCATGTTGCCGAGACCACCGAGCACTGTGATCATGAAGATCAAAGGTCCGAACTGCAGGCCGATCTGCGGGTAAATGTCATACTGCAAGACCATCAGCGTGGCGGCGAGGCCGGCAAGCCCGCCCCCGATGGCCGACGTTACAAGATAGATCCGCCGTGCGTCGACACCCATCAGCGGCATGATCTGCCGGTCCTGGCTAATCGCACGCACGGCGATGCCGATGTAGGTCTTCTTCAAAAACAGCCACAGCGCCAGCATGCCCGTCAGCGCAACCACAAAGGTCAGAATGCGCGCGTAGGAAAAGCTCATGTCGGCGACGTTGAGCGAGCCCAGGCGAATACCGATGTTCTTGAAATCGATGCCAAAGAAGAGCGTCGCCAACGACTGCAGGAGGAACAGCACGCCACCGGTGACGAGAAGCTGATTGATCGGCGCCTGTTCGAGCACGGGCCGGATGACGAGCAGGTGCAATAGAACACCCAATAGGGCGATCACGAGGATGCCGATCAAGGCCGCGAGAAGAAACGGGGTGCCGCCCTTATAGGCGTTGTGGATGGCGTACATGCCGATCATCACCATCTCGGCATAGCAGATCCAAACCACGTCGATGACGCCGAAAATGAGGTTGAGGCCCAGCGCCAGCAATGCGAGAAGTCCCGCAAACAGCAGCCCGTTGATGATGGCTTCGATGAAGAAGATATCGAGGGAGCAATCCATGCGTCTGTCGTCTCCTCAAAGCCCCATGTAAGCGCGGCGAATGTCGTCGCTGGCGAGGAGCTCGGCCGCCGATCCCGACTTCTGGATGCGGCCCACCTCGAGCAGGTAGGCCCGGTCCGCAATCTTCAGAACTTGGGCGACGTTCTGCTCGACGATCAGCACGGTGTATCCCTCGCTGCGGATACGCCGCACGAGGTCGAACACCTGCGCGACGATGACGGGGGCCAGGCCCATCGAGGGTTCGTCGAGCAGGATCAGCTTCGGCCGGCTCATCAAAGCGCGGGCGATCGCACACATTTGCTGCTCGCCGCCCGACATGGTCCCGGCCAGTTGGGTTCGGCGCTCCTCGAGGCGGGGAAACAGGCCATAGACGTACGTCAGCCGCTCGGCGAACTCGGCCCGGGCCGCCGGAATGTAGGCGCCCATCTTCAGATTCTCCTCGACCGACAAGCGGGGAAAAAGCCGTCGGCTCTCCGGCACATGGGCAATGCCGGCTTCAAGGATCATATGAGGATGGATGGCCCGCAGATCGGTGCCCTCCATCGTCATGCGCCCGCCAGATGCGGGTAGCAGGCCCGACAACACGCGCAGCAGTGTCGTCTTTCCCGCGCCGTTGGCGCCGATGACAGCCACCGCCTCGCCGGCCTTGACCTCCATCGAGACGTCGAACAGGGCTTGAAAGCCCCCGTAGTTGGCGTTGACCTTGTCGAGCGTCAGCACATTCGTCCCTCATCCCCGGCCCGCTGTCCGCTTTTCAGACGACTCTATGAAACGGCTTCCGAGCCGAGATAGACCTCAATCACGCGCTTGTCGGTTTGAGCATCCTTAGGGACGCCATCAAAGATTTTTTCGCCGTGATCGAGGACGACCACGCGGTCGACGACGCGCATCAGCACGCCCATGATGTGCTCGACCCAGACGATGGTGATGCCGCGTTCGCGCCGGATACGGCTGAGCATGTCGGCGGCCTGATCCATCTCGGCGTGGTCGAGGCCGTTGAGACTCTCGTCAGCCAGCAGCAGCCGGGGCTGGGTGGCAAGCGCGCGGGCCAGCTCCAGCTTCTTCAAAGCCGCAGCCCCGAGGCCTGCGGTGGTCATCCGTGCGTCCGTTGGCAGCCCGACCAAGGCGAGGGCCTCCTCGGCAAGCTTCCAGCACTCGGCGCGCGAGACCTTGGCATCCTGGCCAAACCAGGCCGAGAGAGCCACGTTTTCGAGCAGGGTCAGGTTTCGGAACGGGCGCGGGATCTGATAGGTGCGGCCGATCCCCTTGTGGCAGACATGATTGGCGGTGAGATTACCAATTTGTCCGCCATTGAGCATCACACTGCCGGCCGTCAGCGGGTACATGCCGGCAATGCAGTTGAAGATCGTACTCTTGCCGGATCCGTTGGGGCCGATAAGCCCAAGGATCTCGCCTTCTTCGACTTCAAAGGACACATTGTTGACGGCGGTGAACGCGCCGAACTTTTTCGTCAAACCAGAAACTTCGAGCATCGCCATCCCAGGCGCATCCCCTCGTCGCCACATGCCTCATCAGAGAGCCGGTAGCCCTTGAGCACACCGGCCCTCGTTGCATCATTGCATAGCGTAGGCGTGGTCCTTGGGAAGCGGCATGAGAGGTTCGGCCGTCTGTGAGGATTGCGGCCAGACGACCTTCGTCTCGGTGCCGACATACTGCATCACCACCGGATAGGCGCGGGCGTTCTGGCCGGCCATCGCATGGCCTGGCGGATTGAACTTCACGCCATATCCCTGCAGAGTACCGCCATCGGCAATATCGGTGTCCAGCGCGGCCTTGCGCAGGGACTCCGAATCCACCCCGCCGTACGTCTTGATTGCCCGCGGCAGCACGTCCTCCAGGAAGGTCCAAGTGTTGGCAAAACCGATCGACACGTGGGCGGTGATGGTCTTGGGATTCATGTCCTTGCGAAAGCGCGACAGCATGTCGTCGATGAGCAGCTTGGCATCCTTCACCTTCAGCTTCGAGGGGTCGAGCAGGTGGCTGCCGACGGTGTCGATGTTGTAGATGAGGTCGACGTCCTTGCCGAACGTTTCCTGTAGCTTGTCTGGCTGGCCGTAGCCGGCGCCGTGCCCGATCAGCGCTTGAAATTTCAGGCCTGCTTCTTTCGCCTGCCTCAGGAACAGCGTTATGTCGGGGTTGTAGCCCGTGTGCAGCAACACATCCGCGCGGGCCCGACGCAGCTTCGTCACCAGCGCCGAAAGATCGGCGGAGGTGGCGGCATAGCCTTCCTTGTGCACGATCTGAATGCCGTGCTGCTTGCACCGTTCCTCATTGCCCTTGGCAACGCCGACGCCGTAGGGGCCATCCTCGTGCACGATCGCAACCTTGAGGTCCTTGGGCTCCTTGCCGAGCTTGGATTTGGCGTAGGCATTGAGCATGTCGCAGGAGGCCTCGCCCCATTGATCGGAGTGGGCGTGACTGCGGAAGACATATTGCAGGTTCTTGTTGAGGAACACGGCCGAGGAGATGCAGACCGTCGCCCACCAGAACTTCTTGGCTGCGTCGACCTTGGCGGAGAGCGGCACACAATGGGCTGACGAGTAGACGCCCATGATCATGTCGACCTTTTGCTCGTTGATGAGCCGCTCGGCCTCGTTGACCGCCACCTCGGCCTTCGACTGGGCGTCGGCGAAGATCGGCACGATCTTGTAGCCCTCGACGCCGCCGCGCTCGTTCATGATGTCGATCGCGTATTTGGAGCCGAGCTGGGTGGCGACCGAGCCGCCTCCCGCGAACGGGCCGGTCTGATCGAAGATGAGGCCGATTTTTATTTGTTTGACCTGCGCCGCGACTTCACCGCTCGCCAGTCCACACGCCGTCAAAGCGCCCATCACAACGGCGACGCCGTGCCATTGCCGAATCCACGACCACATCGTTCTCTCCCTCTGCCGGTCCCGGGTTGGCTCCCGAGCGCTCACCATCAGTTTGCGGACGAGCGGCCCCCGCTGTCAATCCATTCGCCGCGCACTGGTGAGAAAACCTGAGTTCGCCTCAAGCCTTGCCGAACGTATGAGGCTTCACCTCGGGACGCGCTTTCAGCCTGTCTGCGTATTTGAGGGCGATCTTTTTCATGCGCTCGGGCGCAAAGTCGAGTTGGGCCAGCGCCATGCCGCGATCAAAAACTTCGGAATAG
>JBKJYG010000447.1:0-3750 GCA_046715905.1 Hyphomicrobiaceae bacterium
GTGAGAAGCATATAGGCCGGCGGTGGAAGTCGGGACGGGCAGAGCGTAGATGTTCGTCTCCGAGCGCGATATTGAAGTACAAGCTTTCAAGACCGGCACTGAATTCGCTGATTTAACTGTCTCGGTCATAATGACGACTGCAGTCCTCACGTGCGGGTTGACTGATCTTGCTAGGTGCAGCGGGCTGCTACTTAGCAGCCCATCCAGTGGTCAGGTTGCCGATGAAAGCGCAAGGCGCACTTAATTCCATTTTGGATCTAAGCGCATTTCATTGATCGTCGCCGGATCCGGATCCGGGGCAACGCATACTTCCTGGGTCAAGACGGCCGCACATCCCTCCATCGGAGATCCGTCATGGAAATTGCCTACGTTGCCATCGTAGTCAGCGATACGAGCGCAGTCGAGAATGCCTTCGAGCAACATCTGCGGCTGACGCGCGCGGAGGTGGAATTCAGAGGTGCACGCGTGCCGGCGTTCCAAGTCGGGCGAACAAGAATTGTAGTCCTGGCGCAGGGCTCTTCTGCCCTCGATAGCGCGGCGAAGACCGGCGTGCACCACGTTGCGATCGAATGCGCCGACCCGCTGGCTGCTGCACGGGCCAGCGGGCTCTGTGGCGAGACCCCTACGGTGACTGCCTCCTTCGATAGCGGCAGCCGGGTCTTCGTACCCTCGACAGCAACGAACGGACTCTTGCTTTGCTATGCGACGCCGCTGACCCACTGCAAACCCGGCACCGAGATCACCCAACGCATCGACCATCTCGGTATCGTCACCGGCGACCTCGAAGGCTGCAAGGCGACATTTTGCGGGCGCCTCGGCTTTGAACTCGAGAGCTACCAGACGGACGTCGAGGCGGAACTCGCGCTCGAGACGTTCACATCGAACAAGTATGGCGTGGTCTATCACAGCCGACCGCCGCGACCGCGCGCGGGCGTCAACAGCGTATTTGTCACCCTTGGAGACCTCGACTTGGAGTTCCTGCAGGCCTTCGATCCAGGCATGGGCATTCCCGGATACAAACCGGAGGGACCGGGCCACACGCGCCAGGACAGCAATGCCATTGCTCGTTTCCTGGCCTCGCGCGGTCCCGGACTAGCACACATCGCCTTCAAGGTTCACGATATCGACGGCGTTCTGTCCGCGTTCGCGCGGGACGGACGGCGCCTGCTGGATACGGTCGGACGCCCCGGTGGGCGGCGCTCACTCATCGGTTTCGTGCATCCGGCCGCCATGGGTGGGATCCTCATCCATTTCGTGCAGCGCCAGGAGATCTGAGCCGGCGGACAGCGACACCCCCACGACAACGCCAGCGGAAACCAGGAAGGCGTTCCCATGCTTCGAGAGCCGAAGGTCATCGAATAGAAATCCTCGCGACGGTCCCGGCTGAGATCGGGCTCGCCGGTCGTGGGCCCTCGATGTTCGGGCAATCCCTTCAACGCGCCACGCGATTTCACATTCGACATGGAGACAGCGATGAGCCTTCGACTGGCGGCAAAACTCAGCATCGGCGTGCAGACCATTCACCGGCGCATGGAGCCAGCGACCGGACCCTGGCTGCCGTCGATCAACGAGCTTGTGGAATTCGTCGAGCTCGTCGACCGCAGCGGCTACGAGTCGATCCGGACCGGGGATCACATCTCGTTCCCGGCATCGATCCTCGATCCACTACTGACACTCGCCCAGGCTGCCGTGATCAGCCGACGCTTTCTACTCGGCACCGGCGTCTACCTGCTGCCGCTCCGCCATCCAGTGCCCGTCGCCAAACAGGTGTCGACACTCGATCATCTGACGGAAGGCCGCCTCATTTTCGGGGTCGGCGTGGGAGGCGAGTTCCCGAAGGAGTATCAGGCTTGCGGCGTGCCGCGTGAGGAGCGGGGCGCGCGGTGACCGAAGGCATCACGCTGCTACGCAAGCTATGGACCGGTGAGCCCGTCTCGCACGCAGGGCGTTTTTATGCTGCCTTCGACAGCGTACCCATGCAGCCACCGGCGCGGCAAGCGGGCGGACCGCCCATCTGGTGCGGCGGACGCCAGGAAGGAGCATTAAAACGCGCGGGCGAACTCGCCGACGGCTGGTTTGCCTACGCCATCACGCCCAAGATGTTCAAGGATGGAATGGCGACAATCGAGAAAGCTGCAACTGCTGCCGGTCGCGTCAATGCCCCGTTCGGGACAGGGCATCTGCTCTTCCCCTGCATCGATGACACTTACGAGACGGCGTTGGACGCAGCGACCAAGGTGCTGAGCCACCGCTACGCCATGGATTGTCGCCGCGCCGCCGAGCGCTATGCCGCCCTCGGCAGGCCCGAACAGGTCGCAGCAAAGATCCGCGAGTTCCACGATGCCGGGGCCCGCCATGTCGTCCTCGATATCGTGGGTCCCTATGAGGACCGTGGCCAGCAAATCACCTGGTTCGCCCAAGAAGTGATGCCGCTGCTTACCGATCTGCGCGACTAGAGCGCTTGGAGAGCAAATCCAATGCAGGTCGCCAACCGATTCGACTTTCGCCAGGCCGCTCGCCCTTCCCGTGGTCGCCCACTCAGCGAACCTGCTCGCGCATCTTTGTGGCAGCCGACCGCAAGGTCGCACCAAGCAGCTTGAAGTCGATGGAGAGTACAAAAACATTAATCCCCTGAGCAGCTCCGGCCGCAACCTCTGAAGGATCGGAAATGTACAGCCCCGCAGCAATCCGGTTGCGCTTTGCTGCGCCAAGGACTGCGCCCACGGCATTCCGCACCAGCGGATGCTGAAACTGGCCGGGCACGCCATAGGACACTGAGAGGTCGCCGGGGCCCGGCATGACGCAATCGACGAGGCCGCCGTCGAGCACGGCATCGATCGTCTCGACGCACTCCATGTCCTCGACGAGGCCGATCGCCGCGACCTCGTGGTTCGCGCGCTCGACATACTCAGAAAATTGCGCGAGGCCGAAGCTTGCTGCCGGTACGCCTGTGCAGGTCGGCCGATCGCCGTGCGGGGCATAGCGCATGCTCCTCAGCGCGTCGCCGGCGCCATAATGCGAGAGCCCGAGATGCGGCAGCATCAGCGCTTTGCATCCTCCATCGAGCAAGCGTGGCACGTCGTACAAATTGGAGCGGCCGATCCGGACCACGGCATGGATGCCCGAGGCCCGGGCCGCCCGCAGATGCGCTGCCACGATCTGCAGATCGCCGAGCGTATGCTCGAGGTCGATAATCACGAAATCGAAGCCGGCCGCAGCGTAAAGCTCGGTGATGTTGGGATCACTAGAGAAGACGAAGCTGCCGAGCAGCGTCCCGCCGGAGCGCAGTTGATCCTTGAAACTGCCCTGGTTCGCGGCGGCACTCATCCAACTTCTCCTCGCTTGCCTCACGGTGCGGCCTGCGCGCTCAGCCCAACTGCCCTCGACGAACTTTCAGACGAAGTGACTGCAATCGTCACATCAATCAGAAACCTACACCGGAGCAGGCTTGAGCACATAGGCTTGCCGCGAGGCGGACATAAAGACCTAACCCTTCCACAGAAGCTTGAACTATCATAACGGCGACGGGACCGCGTCGAAATAACCCGTCACCCGCATGATCGAGGGAGCCCAGGGCGTGAAGCTACCTCACTGACGTCGGCTTACTTCTGCAATCCGACATTATGGCACTGCGCTCAGCTTTGGTTCGATGCTGGCAAGCGTGTTGCTGCAGCTGGCTGTTCTAGGGCGTGGACTCAATTGATCTCAGGAAATGCGGACGGAGGCAAGCTGAATGAAGGCGAAGAACGC
>JBKJYG010000448.1:0-2545 GCA_046715905.1 Hyphomicrobiaceae bacterium
CGTAGTGCTCCAGCACGATGGCACCCTTGTGCAGGACGACCAGGCCGTCGGTGCTGGTTGCCTCAAGGACTTGACTAAGGCTTAGTTCCTCGCCCTTGACACCGCTGACCCGCAGGCCCTCGAGGGCGGCTGGCTTGGGCGGGAGATCCCGCACATTCGCTGGGTCGTGAGGGATGTCGGCCGAAGGCAAGATTTCGCGCACGTGGTGGAAGGCCCACGTGCTGAAAGGTGGGGTCCGCCAGTTGGCCAGCGTCACCTGCGTTTCGGGCCGCGGCGGGAATCCATCCATCAAGCATCTCGCCATGGTGTTTGAGTTACTCACCTGTTCCCGGCATTATGAGCGCTGCAGTACGGCTGTCGATAGACCCATCCCCCAATTCGGGCGTGCTTGTGGCTGAGGAGTCAGAGTTGATGCAGCAGAAAACTCGATCGTCAAAGGTCCGACCGCCGGCTCGCGAGATCACGGATCAGCTCAGGCAACAGATCAGGGAGGAGCTGCCCGAGATCCTCCAGATCAAAGATGCCGACCTACAGGCTAAGGCGGTGGAAGGCTGGGCCCACGCCATCGCGCACTCGAGCTTCACGTCGATCCGTCAGATCCCGCCTGCCGGCAATCCGGATATGCAGGAGGCCAAACGCGGCGATCAAACAGACCATCTTCGCGGAGTCACGCGAATTGCTACCGCCATTGCACGCGAGATGCAGTCGGCCTATCCGGAACTTGAAATAGATATGGACACGATTATTGCAGGCGGTCTGCTGCATGACGTTGGCAAGGCTTGGGAATTCGATCCCGAACGCCGCAAACGCTGGTCAAGCGAGCAGAAACGCTTCGGCCGGCCGTCGATCAGGCTTCCCGCCATGGGAGCCCACATCTGCTTGACCGTCGGGCTGCCGGAGGAGGTGGCGCACATTGCCATGGCTCACTCTGGCGAAGGAGAACTCCTGGTACGCAGCCTGGAATGCATGATTGTTCATCAGGCCGACTACACCTTCTGGAACACACTCCTCGCTGGCGGACAGCTCAAGCCAGAGACAGTACCTTCACACAAACGGAAGTACGTCGACGGAAGCCCCGTCTGAGATCAGGCGACGTCTGGAGTTGAACCCTTTGCGGTCGAGTTCGCACTTTTAATCTTCTCATGGCGATCCGAGAAGGATAGAGATACCTTGGTGCCCAGGGGGTGAATTGAACACCCGACACTGCGATTTTCAGTCGCATGCTCTACCAACTGAGCTACCTGGGCTCCCGCCAGCTCCGATGGTGCCAGCCAAACGCGCGCTGTTATAGGTGGCAGGCTTGGAGGTGTCCAGCGCTTTACGCCCGACTCGCATCGTCTTCAGGCGGCCCGCGCCGATGCGCCGGCACCGCGTTTGGCGTGTCTGAGAAACGGGCTGACATTGCTCGGATCTGCCGGCAATGCTTCAATGCGCCGAAGACTTGCAGCAAGACCCCAATCGCGGCATCCGTGCTGCGGCTCGAGCATTATTGAGAGTGCCGCCGTCTCGCCGGCGGCGTGACCGGAGCACCCAATGGCATTCTTCTCGCGCAGGCCGACCGTTCCGGTGTTGCGGTTCAGCGGGGCGATCGGGATGGCAGCGCCGCTGCGGCCCGGGCTCTCGATGGCATCGGCGGCAGCCGCCATCGACAAAGCCTTCAGTGCCTCCAAGACGCCGGCCGTCGCTCTCGTCATCAACTCGCCCGGCGGATCGCCCGTGCAGTCGCATCTCATCTTCCGGCGCATCCGCCAATTGGCCGATGAGAAAGGCAAACGCGTCTATGTGTTCTGCGAGGACGTCGCGGCTTCGGGCGGATACTTCCTGGCGCTTGCCGGCGACGAAATTTACGCCGACCCGTCGTCGATCATCGGCTCGATCGGCGTCGTGTCCGCGGGCTTTGGCTTCGACAAGGCCATCGGCAAGCTGGGCATCGAGCGACGCGTCTATACCGCGGGCCGTGCCAAGGGATCGCTCGACCCGTTCCAGCCGGAAAAGCCTGACGACATCGAGCGGCTGAAGGCGCTGCAGCGGGAGGTGCATGACGTCTTCATCGGAGCCGTGAAGGAGCGGCGGCAGCGCAAGCTGTCAGCATCCGACGACGAGCTGTTCACCGGGGCGTTCTGGTCCGGTCCCAAGGCTCAGGAGCTTGGTCTCGTGGACGGCATCAGCGACCTGCGCACCCGCATGCGCGAGGTGTTCGGGGATCAGGTCCGCTTTAAGGGTATACCACTCGAAGGACGGGGATTCCTGACCCGGCTGCGGCGCATCCCAGGTGTGGGTGACGGAGGGTTAGGCATGAGCGGAGCTGGTCTTGCGTTGCCCGCGTCGCTGGCCGATGATGTCATTGGAGCCCTTGAGGTTCGGGCGCTCTGGGCGCGCTTCGGGCTCTGAGCAGGGCGTCGGGTTAAGCTGAAGGGTCAGGGAGACAGCGATGCCGCCTATCATCGGGTTGGTTCTGATCGGGGCCGGGGTGGTGGCAGCCGTCAGCGCCGTCATGCGTGCAGCGCGGCGCATGCAGGATGAGTTGGCCCGGGCCGAGCGGGAC
>JBKJYG010000449.1:0-4641 GCA_046715905.1 Hyphomicrobiaceae bacterium
GGCAAGAGCATCACCGCCCTGTCGCTGCTGCGGCTGATCCCCGATCCGCCCGGCCGGATCGTCGCCGGCTCCATCGTGCTCGCCGGCGTCGATCTCATCGGCCTCAGCGAGCGCGAGATGCGCTCCATCCGCGGCAACGACATTTCGATGATCTTCCAGGAGCCGATGACGTCGCTCAACCCGGTGATGACGATCGGCGCGCAGATCGCCGAGGTCATTCTGCTGCATCAGGGATTGAGCAAGGCCCAGGCGCATGACAAGGCCGTGGATATGCTGCGCCTGGTGCGCATCCCCGAGCCCGAGCAGCGCGTGAAGGAGTACCCGCATCAGCTTTCGGGCGGCATGCGCCAGCGCGCCATGATTGCCATCGCGCTGGCCTGCAATCCCAAGGTTCTGATCGCCGATGAACCGACGACCGCGCTCGACGTCACGATCCAGGCGCAGATCCTCGATCTCATCCTCGACCTGCAGCGTGAGCTGGGCACCGCCGTCATCCTGATTACGCACGACCTGGGTGTCGTGGCCGAGACGGCGCAGCGCGTCATCGTCATGTACGCCGGCCGCAAGGTCGAAGAAGCTTTGGTGGGCGAGCTGTTCGCGCGGCCGCTGCATCCCTATACCAAGGGGCTGCTGGGCTCGATCCCGCGCCTCGACCTCATTCGCGGAGCCTCGGTCGATGGCACCGCGCACCGGCTGCAGGAGATCCCCGGCATTGTCCCGGCTTTGACGGCGCTACCCCCAGGCTGCACCTTCGCACCCCGCTGTCCGCTGGCCGACGACCGCTGCCGGGCGGAGTACCCGGCGTACGAAGAGAAAGTGCCGGGACACTGGGCGGCCTGCTGGCACTCGGACCAGGTGGCGGAAGGCGCTGGGCATGGTTGATCCGCGCAACGCTGACATGGCGGTGACGCCCGGACTCACCCAGGCTGGCTCGGCCCCCGGCCAACGGAGCGCGCCAGCACCCACTTCGGCCGCCGTCGCGCCGATCCTCGAAGTCCGCGATCTCAAGAAGCATTTCCCGATCAAGAAGGGTTTGCTCCGGCGCACCACCGGCCACGTCTATGCGGTCGATGGCGTGAGCTTCACCATCAATGCCGGCGAGACGCTGGGGTTGGTGGGAGAATCGGGCTGCGGGAAAACGACTGTCGGGCGCACCCTGCTGCGGCTGGTCGAGCCGACCGATGGCCAGATCCTGCTCGACGATCGCGACGTGACGAAGCTCTCCAAGGCGGAGATGCGTCCCTTCCGCCGCCAGATGCAGATCATCTTCCAGGATCCCTTCTCCTCGCTCGATCCCCGCATGACAGCCGGCGGCATCGTTGACGAGCCTTTGCGCGTGCATGGTTTGGGCGACCGGACGCAGCGACGCAAGATGGTGGCCGAGCTGTTCGATCGCGTGGGGCTGCGGGCTGGGCAAATGGACAACTTCCCGCACCAGTTTTCGGGCGGTCAGCGGCAGCGGATCGGCATTGCACGGGCGCTGGCGCTGCGGCCGAAGCTCATCATCGGCGACGAGCCGGTGTCGGCGCTCGATGTGTCGATCCAGGCTCAGGTCATCAACCTCTTGATGGATCTGCAGAAGGAGTTGGGGATCTCCTACCTCTTCATCTCGCACAACCTGGCGGTGGTCGAGCACATCAGCCACCGCATCGCGGTCATGTATCTGGGACGCATCGTCGAGTACACGGACAAGACGACGCTTTTCACCAGGCCGCTGCATCCTTATTCGGAGGCGCTGCTGTCGGCGGTGCCGGTCCCCGATCCAGCCATTCGCCGCAAGCGCCAGGTGTTGCAAGGCGACGTACCGAGCCCGGTCAAGCCGCCGCCCGGGTGCCACTTCCACACGCGCTGTCCGATTGCGGAGGCGCGCTGCAAGGTGGAAGTGCCAAGGCTGGAAGAAAAGCGGCCCGGTCAGCTCGTCGCCTGCCATCTGCGCTAGGTGCGCGCGGCTCGCCAGCGCCGGCGATGGCGGCTATCCTTCCGCCAACCCAGGGAGGCATCATATGGCCAATGGCACCCACGGCATGGTTTCAGCGGCGCAACCCGAAGCGGTGGAGGCGGGGCTGGCGGCGTTCAAAGCCGGCGGTAATGCAGTAGACGCCGCCATCGCCACGGCGCTCGTGCAGACGGCGGTCGATCCCCAGATGTGCGGCATTGCGGGCTTCGGCTCGTTGCAGGTTTATGATCCGGCGAAGGGCCTCCACGTGGTCCACGATTTTTATGGCCGCGCGCCGCGCGCGGTGAAGCCCGACATGTGGCAGCACCTCCTGATCGGCGAGGCCGAGGATGGTTTCGGCTTCCACCTGGAAGGCCGCGTCAACGAGATGGGCTATGGCGCCATCGCGACGCCCATGACCCTGAAAGGCTTGAGCGAGGCGTTGCGGCGCTACGGCACGCTTCCGCTGGGCGAGCTGCTCGAACCGGCCATTTCCTACGCCGAGGACGGCTTCATGGTGCGCCCGCACGTGGCCGCTTACTGGAACCTGGTGCCGACGGAGGGACGCGCTCCGCACAGCGAAATGCTGACGCATTTCCCCGCGACGCGAAAGATCTACGGCAAGCCTTCGGGCGGTCTACATGCCGTGGGCGAGACCCTGCGCAACCCGGATATGGCCCGCACGCTGCGGCGTGTGCGTGATCACGGGGTCGATGAGTTCTATTCCGGGTCGATCGCCCGCCAGATCATTGCCGACATGCAACGGCACGGCGGACTGATCTCGGCTGAGGATCTGGCGGCCGCCGATCCTGAAACCACCGAGCCGCTTTGGGGCACCTATCGCGACGTCAGGATTGCAACCAACCGACCGCCGGGCGGCGGCGTGATGCTGGTCGAGATGCTGAATATTCTCGAGCGGTTCGATCTTCGGGCCATGGGGCACAACACGGCCGACTACATCGCGACGGTGGCGGAAGCCATGAAGCTTGCCACCATCGACAAGGATGCCAAGGTTGGCGATCCGCGGTTCGTTGACGTGCCGCTGGCCGAGCTGACCTCGAAGGCTTATGCGGCGTCGCTTAGCGAGCGCATCGAGCGCGGCGAGAAAGCGTCCGTGCCGCGCTTGCGCGCGATGAAAGAAAGCGCCGATACCACGCACGTCGCCGCCGTCGATGCGAACGGCGTGTGCGCCTCGCTCACGCATACCTTGGGGACGGCGTCAGGCGTCGTCACCGACGGCCTCGGCTTCATGTACAACGGCGCCATGGCGGTGTTCGATCCGCGTCCTGGACGTGCCGGCTCGCTGGCACCCGGCAAGGCACGGTTTTCGTCCATGGCGCCCTCCATCGTTTTCCGGGACGGCAAGCCGCTGCTCGTACTCGGCGCGCCGGGCGGCACGTACATCACGATGGGCATCCTGCAGGCCATCCTGCACGTGGTCGAGTTCGGCCTGACCGCGCTGGAGGCCGTTTCCGCGCCGCGTTTCTGTGCCACGTCCGACACGATCGACATCACCAATCGCATTTTCCGCTCGACCGAGCGCGAACTCCAGGCCCGCGGCTACCAGGTGCGCCGCTCGCCCCTGAATTTTCATTTCTCAGGCGTGCACGCGATCCGTATCATCGATGGGCGGCTGGACGGCGGCGCCGATCCGGGTCGCGATGGCATGGCGGCGGCCGTGTGACGGAAGTCGGGACTCATTCTGGCGCCCACCGTTCCCTCGGCTCCAGCATGGTAGGACAAGAAATCAGCCGTGGCCCAGTTCAGCATCAAACGGGATTACCTCGCGCACCTGATTGCCAAAGTCCGCGGGCTGCAGGCGCGCGAAGACGCGGTGGACGTCGACTTGGGTTCCAATGCGGCCGACGACAATAAGATCGATGCGGTGCAGGAGACCGGAGTTCCTGCCCGGCCAGCCCTGGCCGCCGAGTACTGGTCGGAGGGCGCCGCGCGGCTCGGGTTGAAAACGATCTGACGTTGGGCCTGATCAAACGCCCGATTTGACCTCGGACGGTTCCCCGAGCAGGGGCTCGACGAGGTCGAGCGCGGCGTGAATGGAGGCGCTGCGGATCTCGCCCACCGAGCCGCTGAACGCGTGCCGCGCGTGCACGGTAAGACCGTTGCGTCGGCTCGCGGCCACGAACACCACGCCCACCGGCGTTCCATCCTCGTCGGGCTCGGGGCCCGTACAGCCAGTGACGCTCACGGCGACATCGGCGTCGCATCGGGCCAGCCCACCCTGCGCCATGGCCTCGGCCACCTCGCGGCTGACGGCTCCGTGTTGGTCGATCAGCGCCGCCGGTACGCCCGCCAGCGCCGTCTTGGCCGCCTTGCTGTAGGTGAGGAGCCCGCCCCAGAGCCAGTCTGAGGCGCCCTCGCCTTCCGACAGCAGCGCGGCGAGCACACCGATCGTACAGCTTTCCACCGTGATGATGGTCAGCCCTCGCGCTTTCAGCTTCTCGGCAATATCCTGAGCACGATGGCCTAAACCCTGGGTCACGGTCTTATCCTGTGTTGCGAGGGCCGGAGCGGTCGATTAACGATGACCTTGGGAGGCCGGTTCCCGGGCGTCAAGCGGCGGCGGGTCTGATTGAGGTTTAGGATGCGTGCCCGGCCGAGCGAACTGCCCCTGTGTTTCGAGACGGTCGATCTGACGGTTGGCGGCACGGCGATCCTGTCGGGCGTGAGCGTGTGCTTTGCAGCCG
>JBKJYG010000450.1:0-2818 GCA_046715905.1 Hyphomicrobiaceae bacterium
GGTGTGCCGGCATCTGGGACGACACGCAGAAGGACGGCCTGGCGAGGATCGCGCACCTCATCAAGGACATGGGCGCCGTGCCCGCGATCCAGCTTGGACACACGGGACGAAGGGGCAGCGAGAACAAACCGTGGGAGGGCAAAATCCAGCTGCCGCCAGACCACCCGGATGGTTGGCAGGTGCGCGGGCCCTCGCCGATCCCGCATGGGCGCCGCTATACGCTTCCGGTGCAAGAGTTGAGCATCCCGGAAATACACGAGATTCACCGAGCCTATGCCAGCGCCGCGCGACGGGCCTTCGCATGTGGCTTCGAGTGGCTGGAGCTGCATTTTGCCCACGGCTATCTGGGCGCGAGTTTCTTCTCACCTCTGGCGAACCAGCGCACGGACAAATACGGGGGCAGCCACGAGAATCGCCTGCGCTTTCATCGAGAGGCGCTCGACGTCGTGGGCAAGGTCTGGCCCGCGCATCTTCCGCTGACCATGCGCCTGGGCTCGGACGACTTCAATGAACGCGGCATCCAATTCGAAGATGCGGTCTGGGCGATTGGAGAGTTGAAACAGCACGGCCTCGATTTCGCGGACATCAGTCTGGGCCTCAACACCGACGACATGAAGGACGTGCCCTTCGACCAGGTGGGCTTCATGGTTGACCGGGCAGCCCGTGTTCGGAGCGAGGTCGGGATACCGGTGGGGGTCAGCTGGAACCTGGGCATTCCCGCCGTGGCAGACCGCCTCATTCGTCAGGAGGTGATCGACATCGTGTTTCTGGGCCGCCCTGCGCTGGCCAACCCGCACTGGCCGGTCTGGGCTGCGCGCGAGTTGGCGCACACCGATCCCTTCTCCCTTCATTCCAGAGGACTGGGCGTGGTGGCTGCGCTGCCGCCCGGGACCAGAAGGCTCGCTCGGCTGGCCACCCGTGGGGGCTCAGGCCACCTGACGGCAAACCATTTGCCCGATGGGCTGTCCGCGAAAAACGCTCCAACGCACCGTCGTCCGATTACTGAGCCTCAGATCCCACGATGAGCACGGAGGACTTTGTTGTCGACGTCTTTGACGCCTTCGATCCCCCGGATCTTATCTACTGCACCTGCAAGGTCGCCGCCTGCGCTGAGGACGCCGCTCAACGTCACGCGCCCTGAGCTCACGGCAATGTTGGGGCTCGTTCCAACGACCATCTCCGACAGCACCGTGCGGACGCGCGCATCGATCAGCTTGTCCGCCAGCTCACCTCGCGACCCCTCGCTCTCTGCAAACGCCGGATCGTCAGCCAGGAGGCGTACAGCCCTCACGCACGTGTCGACAGGGACACAGCCGGTGTTCAACACGAGATGATAAAGCTCGGGGCTCTCCCAGTTCACGCCAAAAAATCCACGCATCAGACGCGCATGCGCCGCGTCGTTCCTTTCAATCTCCACCCGCGCCTCGCTGGCAGATTTCAGCCCCAAACGATCCATCATGACCTTTTCGCGAAAGGCCATGGGTGCACACACCCGGACGCGAAGCACGTGCGGAACCGTTCGCAGAACCGCAACCGCACCCCAGCCTCGGATAACGACATTGCCGGCCTGAGCAAATTCAAGAATTTCTTCGGCGGTATATTGCGACAGCTTGATCTTGTCGATCTTCCACCGTTCCAGAAGCGATGCACTGCCTTCAAGATAATGGTGAACGGCGCTGCCCTCGACGCCGAGCTTCTTAGCCAGATCGTTCGCGACCAGCTCGCTGTGGATGACCTTCAGGTCCAACGCGGCGGCAATATCCTGCGCGACATCCTTGCCGAGCGTGCCCATTTCACGGGTCATTGCGATGGTGACCATGACGCACCTCCTGAACGAATGACTGGCATCCGGCACTTCTGGCCGCTGTTAAAATCACGCGCGATCCAAACTGCCGCAAGGTCCAATTAGAAAACAACGCCTGGTAAAACAAGCGCGTAGACGGCGTATCCGCGGATTGGAGGCCAACAGGCGCCACTGCGCCAAACATTTCCTTGTATTTATCTCTGGGTTGCGGGCGCGGGTGAGCGGAGTTTACTCCCACGCCGATCAACACAGCGCTTAAAAACGACCCGAGCTTGGAACAGGCCTTGCGACCGATCCAAATTCCCCTCTTCGCGCAGAAAACGGGGAAGGAGCACCGGCCTGGCAACAACCGGGTCATGGACGTCAGGAACCTGTCCTGTTGAGAGCTCAAGATAGTTTGTAAGCCTGCCTTGCGAGCAGGCGCCACTTTCCGTCCTGCTTAGTCCAAATCTGCATAGCGCCGGCTTTGAACGCGATCACCTTCCCGTCGCGTTCGGCCTCACCCGTGAAAATGTGACGGACGATGGCCGTGCTGCCGACGATCGTTGTCTTCGGCTCCTCGAGATTAATCGTCTTGTAAACCGTCTTCTTGCCACCGACGATGGCGAGGAACTCGTCTTTGGTTTCGAGCGTCCCGCTGGCGTGCCCATACGTTAGCTGATCAGCAAGAATGTCCTTCAGTGCGGCAGCATCGGCCGAGAGCATCGCTTTGTGAAGGCGATCGACAGCACTATTAACGTCGGCCTGATCGTCTGCGTGCGACGTAGTTGTCGGCAAACCCGTCATCAGGGCGGCAGTAGCGAGACCAGTGGCTACTGCACCGATATGGCGGCGGGAAAACAGCATCGTTTCCTCCTGTCTTAATAGGGCGAGGGCCGTTTGTCGGCTGTGGCGCGACCCCTCGATCGCGAACCTCAACGATATACGCCGCACGAAGGGGATGCCAATACGTAACCCTCGGCACCCTTCGACCGACGCCGTCGTGTTTTACTGGGGCCGTTTCGCGTGTTCGGG
>JBKJYG010000451.1:0-3336 GCA_046715905.1 Hyphomicrobiaceae bacterium
TATATCCCATCGTTTGGCAACACCGCGGCGCCATCTGCCAAAATCAATCGGGGCTGAGCTGCACGATGAGCATCGAGGGCTGGCTCCTGCCCGGTTGGCCGCTCTTCACCGAGCATGCGTCTTGGGAGATCGCGCAGGCAGAGCTGATCGACGCCGATCTGGGAGACGGATTGCCGCTCGTGCCGCCGACGCGGGCCCGATTGGCTGAAATGCTCGCGGCAACGCTGGCGGTGGATGAGCCGCTCGGCTCGATGCCGCCGCTGTTTGGCGAGCTGACACCGCGCGCCGTCGCCTACTGCTGCGTGCTGGCCGGATGCCATCGAGATGCCCTGCCCGTCGTTCTTGCCGCAACGCAGGCCGTGCTCGAATCCGAGTTCAATCTGCTCGGCATCTTGACCACCACCGGCTCAGCCGCCGTCGCCACTCTCGTGCATGGTCCCGTCATCGGGCGGCTCGGCATGAACGCCGGCATCAATTGCCTTGGCCCCGGCAATGCTGCGAACGCCAGCATCGGGCGGGCGATCAGCCTCGTCCTTCGCAACATCGGCGGCGCCAAGGCTGGCACCGGCGACATGGCGACGGTCGGTCAGCCCGGAAAGTACGGCTTCTGCTTCGCCGAGATGGACGGCATTTTCCCCAGCCTTGCTCAGCGGCGCGGCTTACCCGAAGGCACCGGGGCGGTGACTGTGCTGGGCCTTTCGGGAACGGTGGAGGTGCTGCCATCGGAGGACCGCACCACGCCCGAGGCCATTCTCGCGCCCGTGGCGGAGAGTATGGTGACCGCCTTTCGCGTGTCGGGAGCGGCCCGCCAGCCAGAGCCGCCCGAGCATCTGTTCATCCTGCCGCCCGAGCTTGCTGGCCAGATTGAGGCCGCGGGCTGGGATGTTGCGCGAATGCAGCAGTTCATCTTCAAGACCGGCACTCAGTTGAGCCCGCGCGCGGCCTTTGCGCTGTCAGCCGACGCCATCCACCCCATCGTCGCGGGCGGGCCAGGCGTGAAGATGGCCCATCTGCCCTCGTGGGGCGGCGGCACACGCATGGTGACGCGCCGGATCGATTCCGCCGTGTCCTGATCCGGATCAGGGGCGGTTACCAGCCAGCAGCTTGCGGGCGATGACGACGCGCATAATCTCGTTCGTCCCCTCCAGGATCTGATGGACGCGCAGATCGCGCACCAGCTTTTCCAGGCCATAGTCCTTGAGGTAACCGTAGCCGCCGTGGAGCTGAAGGGCGTCGTTGCAAATGCTAAAGCCCAGATCGGTGGCCGTCCGCTTGGCCATGGCGGAGTACATCGAGGCCTGCGGATCGGCACGATCGAGTGCGTCGGCCGCCCGCCAGATCATCAGCCGCGCCGTTTCCAGATCGGTTGCCATATCGGCAACCTTGAACTGCAAGGCTTGGAACTCGGCCAGCGGCCGGCCGAACGCGTGGCGCTCGAGAAGATAGTCGCGCGATTTATCCAGCGCCGCCCAGGCCGCTCCCAGCGAACAGGCGCCGATGTTGACGCGGCCGCCGTCCAAGCCGGACATGGCGATGCGAAAGCCGATGCCCTCCTTGGCCCCAACCAGATGGCTGGCCGGGACGCGGCAGTTCTCGAGAATGACTTGGCGTGTCGGTTGCGCGTTCCAACCCATCTTGCGCTCATTGACGCCAAAGGAGAGGCCCGGAGTATCCTTCAGCACCACGAAGGCCGAGATGCCGCCGGCGCCCTCGCCGCCGGTGCGCGCAAATATGAAATAGAAATCCGTGGCGCCCGCGCCAGAAATGAACTGCTTCACCCCATCGAGCACATAGGCGTCGCCGTCACGCCGGGCCGTGGTGGCAAGCGCTGCGGCATCCGATCCAGCGCCCGGTTCCGTCAAGCAGTAGGATGCGAGCCACTCCATGGAGCCGAGCTTGCTCATCCATTGGGCGGCCTGATCGGACGTACCGTATTTGGCGACCATCCAGGTCACCATGTTATGAATGGAAATGTAGGAAGCGATGGCCGGGCAACCGTAGGCCAGCGCTTCGAAAATGAGCGCCCCGTCCAGTCGCGACAGCCCCGATCCGCCCTGCTCCGCCGGAACGTAGATCGCGGCCATGCCGAGCGCGGCCGTCTCGCGAATGACGTCGACCGGGAAGTGGCAGGTTTCATCCCATTCCCCCGCCTTGGGCGCGATCCGCTCACGCGCAAACGCCAGCGCCGTGTCCTGAATGGCAAGCTGCTCCTCGGTGAACGCAAAATGCATGAAACTCCGCCTCAGATTGCCTCACCCAACGGGTGATCGCCCAAAGATCTTGGCTTTGTTATAGAGCCGACCCCGAGCCAAACGCAAAAGCATGGGTCGCAAAGCTCAGACGACCCTCGCCGCTCCCCCGCGAAGCAGTTGCTCTGCTTCGGCCACCATTTGCGTGAGGACGGCTGCGGCGGGCTGCACCGCCTTAATGAGGCCGATGGCCTCGCCAACGATCGGCGCCGCAATCGTTGCGTCGCCTCGCGCGGACGCCTCGGCATAGAGGCGCCGCTCGGTGTCACCCGCGGCCCGCAGCTCGGCCTCCCGCCCGATCCATCGATCGACGTAGGCCTGCCGCAACACGCGAATATCGTAACGCTCGGGCCAATCGTGGCCGCGCGCAATATCGGTCACCTTTTGGCGGACCGTTTGATCGCCGGTGGCGGGGAGCGCCGCGGCCTGGAGATCTGAATGCACCTGGGCTTCGGGGGTCGCCCAGAACCGCGTGCCCACGACAACGCCGTCGGCCCCCAGCATCAAGGCTGCCGCAAGCCCGCGCCCATCCGCGATGCCGCCCGCCGCGCACAGCAGGGTGCCCGATCCACGCGCCGCGATCAGGTCGGCAACTTCGGGCACGAGCGTCAGCGTCGCACGCCGCTCCCCGTGACCGCCGGCCTCCGCGCCTTGCGCCACGACGACATCGACGCCGGCGTCGATGGCCACTTTGGCATCCGCCAGCGTCTGCACTTGCTGGATGGCCACGGCGCCTGCCGCCTTGATGGCGGGAATGTAGGGGGTGGGATCGTCGAACGAGAGGAAGACAGCCTTCGGTCGATGCGCCAGGGCTTGGTCGAGCAAATCCGGATTGCGATTGAGCGACCACGTGATGAAGCCGCAGCCGATGCGGGCATTGCCGGCCAACCGGAACTGCTCCCGGAGCCATTCCGCATCGCCATACCCACCCCCGATCAGCCCCAGGCCGCCGGCGTTGCCGTGGGCACTCGGTTCTGGGCGACCCCCGAAGCGCAGGTGCATTCAGAGCTCCAGGCCGCGGCGCTTCCCGCCACCGGCGATCAAACGGTCCGCCAAAAGGTGACCGATATTGCGCGCGGCCACGATT
>JBKJYG010000452.1:0-22448 GCA_046715905.1 Hyphomicrobiaceae bacterium
CGGGCCGCCGCGGGTGCGGAGGTTCCTGGTGCAGAGGATTTGAAGCCAGCGATCCCGTGGAAAAAATCTGTCACGCCCGACTACATCGTCTGCCTCGAAGATGGTGAGAAGTTCAAGTCCCTGAAGCGGCACTTGCGGACGCGTTACAAGCTGTCTCCCGACGAATATCGCGCCAAGTGGGGGTTGCCGCATGACTATCCCATGGTGGCTCCGAACTATGCCGCCGCGCGCTCGCAGCTCGCGAAAAAGATGGGCCTGGGCACGCGGCGGGAGAGGGGAGACTGAGGTCGTTGCCCGGTCTTCTTACCCGCCGCCGCATCAATCCATGATTGCTGCAAGCGGCGGCGTGATCCGCAGTCCCAGGTCAGAGGATAGGGACACCACGCGATTTGTTTTTAGGGCAGGCGAAAATGCGTTCGCCACTGCGGTTGCGCCTTAAGCAGCGCTAACTCGTGCTTATACGCTTGGTACAGCCCGAAGTGGCGGGCCAGATCATAAGTCCAATCGCGCGCCGCAGCGCGTCTTCGCTCTTCGCGCAACGCCCGTCGGATTTGAGTGACCAACTTAGCGTGGCCCGCGTGGCTATGGTCGGCGAGTTGCGCGGGCCACACGGGGAGCAACGGCGCCAGATCCCGAAGCCGTTCATAAGGCCGTCGATTGGCGGTGCGGGCCCGGGCTGGAGGGAGGGGTGCGGCCATGTTGTGACGTGCTCCGAGGTCAAGACGACGCACCGAGCTTCCCATGGCGCGGACAACGGGGGATAACTCCGCGACCTGAGCCGTTGCGGGTGCAGGCGGACTTAGGCGGGACTTGGCGGGGTATGCTGTGGGGCGCGTCGCGTGGCGATCGGGACGGCGCTCGATGGGCCTACGGCTCGGCATGCAGTTCGCGGCGGTCTGGCTTTGGTTGGGATCGGTCTCCAACGTTGCGGCTTGCGGCAAGGCGGACTTCGAAGTCGTCGTGGGTGCAGCAGCCGCCTCCCTGCGTGAGCTCAATGGCACCATGCGCCCAAGCTTCGAGGACAAGCTGAAAGCTCTCAAGCAGAAGCGAGCCTGGACCCAGGACCAGTTTTTGGTGGAGGCCATCCCACTGGTACAAGATGAGCAGATCAGCACCTTCGACGATGAGTCGACCGACATCCTCAAGCGCATCGAGAGCCTCGGGTCGGAAGGTGCGCGTGCGTCGATCCCCGACTGCGGCCAGCTCGTCGCCGTGCGGGAGCATATGAAGGCTTTGGTGGACGTTCAGCGCGCCAAATGGGCCTACATGTTCGAGAAGCTGGACCGCGAGCTGGCCAAGTGAGGGAGAGCCCCCATCAATGGTGCGCGGGGACGTGAGCGAACCTCCCGGCGAGCAGGGTCATGCTGATTGGCAGCGCATTGCCGTTGGCTGCGGCGCCGGCATGTTCGTGGTCATGGGGTTGGGGCGGTTCTCCCTGACGGCCATGGTGCCGGCCTTGATCGCGGAGGGTGGACTGAGCCCGGTCGAGGCGGGAAATGTCGGCATGGCCAACATGGCTGGCTTTCTCCTGGGAAGTGCGATCTCGGTGGGGGTTATGCATCGCTTTCAGCGGCTGCTCGTGCTCCGTCTGGCGGGTTACGGCTGTGTCGTTGGGCTCGTCCTGTCTAGTCTTCCCGCAGGCTTCCTATGGCTGGCGGCGGTGCGCGGGCTGATGGGCATTACGACCGGCATCATCATGGTGCTCGGCCTGGCGCTCATCGCGGAGACGGCACCAGCCAATCGCCGCCCGGCGGCTGCGAGCCGTCTTTTCACTGGCGTGGGTCTGGGCATTCTGGCGTCGGCCGTTCTGGTCCCCGCTTTAGCAAGCACGGGCCTCGCGCTGACGTGGCTGTCGCTGGCCGCGGCAGGGGGCGTTGCGGTGTTGGTTGCTGACTGGGGGTGGCGCGGAGCTGGCACGACGTCAGGCAAACGGGTCGAGCCGGGCACGCAGAGCGCACGTGTTTGGACCGGCGCGATGCCGGCTCTGCTGCTGGCGCACATGCTGTTTTCGTTCGGTATCGTCCCGCACACGCTCTATTGGGTCGATTTCATCGTTCGAGCCGAAGGTCTGGGCTTGGCCGCGGGCGGATTGCATTGGAGCCTGGTCGGCATCTTCGCCATGGTTGGCCCGGCGTTGGCGGCGGGCCTGGCCCTGTGCGTGGGAACGCACGCGGCGCTGGTTTTGACATTGCTGCTGTTGGGTGTCGGTGTCGCCGCGCCGGTCGGGTGGCGAATCGAACCGATGCTCGTCCTCTCCTCGATGATTTTCGGCGCGCAGCCGGGCGTATCCGTGTTGCTGGCGGCGCGGGCGCGCGATCTAGGCCACGCCTCAACCATGCCTCAAATCATGCGCGCGATGATCCTGGCCAATGGCGCTGGTGCCGTTGCGGGCGGACTTCTGATGCCGTGGCTGTTCGCAAGGCTCGGGCATCATGACGGATTATTCCTGTGGGGTGGCGGCGCGCTGTTGGTTGCAGCACTGGCCGCGCTGTTCCCCATCCGCCGCTTCCCCAAATCAGGCGATCCCGCGCGGTGATTTACAGGGCGGGCCAAATGCCGTTTCGAGGCCGAAAACCCGGGTGAAGCAGGAAGCGATGGTCAGAACCCTGATGGTGGCCGATCGGTGAGCCTCAGGGGCTTCGCACCCATCCATTGGGACTGAGGCGTTCCTGCGGCGCGAAGCGCGCCTTATAGCTCATCTTCGCAGACCCATCGATCCAGTAACCCAGGTAAAGGTACGGCAGGCCGAGCGTACGCGCGTAGTCGATGTGGTCCAGGATCATATGCGTGCCGAGACTACGGGATTGAGCCTCGGGCTCGTAGAAGCTGTAGACCATCGACACGCCGTCAGTGAGCCGATCGCACAGCGCGACAGCCTGCAGCGGTTCGGCCTCTGCACGCGATTGGAGGCGCGGTCCGGAACGGATGCGGTACTCGGTCATGAAGGTATCGACGATCGAGTCCTCGACCATCATCGCATAGTCGAGCACGCTCATATCGGCCATGCCGCCGTCCCCGTGGCGGTCATCGATATAGTCGCGAAACAACCTGTACTGCTCGGATGTGGGCGTCGGCGGAATGCGCCGGGCGACCAGATCGCGATTGAGCTCGAGGACGCGGCGGAAACTGCGCCCCGGCTTGAAATCGTCAACGACGACTCGAACGGAAACGCACGCCTGACAACCCTCGCAGTAGGGCATGTAGGCAATATTTTGACTGCGGCGGAAGCCACCCTTGAGCAGATTTTCGACGAGGGGACGAGGTTTGTCGTGGGTGAGGTGCGTGAACAACTTGCGCTCGAACCGATTCCCCAGGTAGGGGCACGGTTGCGGCGCCGTTACATAAAACTCAGGGAAATTTTTATGTTGCTCGGTCATTCGACCGCTGCCCCTCGTATTTTCGCCGCGAGCAGTGAATGTAGGGCAGGTCATGCGACAGGATCAAGTGTGCGGCTGGTGCAATATGGCTCACCACCCTGTTTCCGGAGAATAATAAGTTGTGAGGAGCAGGAAGCCGCGCATGCTCGGCGCGCCTCGGGCTATTGAGAGTTCACCGCCAGCAGGCGCGCGGCCCGGGGCGCAAAATAGGTGAAGACGCCGTCCGCCCCGGCTCGTTTGAAAGCCATGAGACTCTCCATCATCACCCGATCGCCATCGAGCCATCCGTTCTGTGCTGCCGCCGTAAGCATGGCATACTCGCCCGAGACCTGATAGGCGAACGTCGGAACCTGGAAGCGATCCTTCACGCGGCGCACGATGTCGAGATAGGACATTCCCGGTTTGACCATCACCATATCGGCGCCTTCAGCCAGGTCGAGCGCCACCTCGCGCAACGCTTCGTCGCTGTTTGCGGGATCCATCTGATAGGTCCGCTTATCGCCGATCAGCGTCGCGTTGGTGCCGATGGCATCCCGAAAGGGGCCGTAGAAGCCGGAGGCGTACTTGGCGGCATAGGATAAAATCTGGACGTCGAAATGTCGGGCGGCGTCCAGCGCCGCGCGGATGCGGCCGATCCGGCCATCCATCATGTCAGAGGGCGCAATGCAATCGGCGCCGGCGTCGGCGAGCGCGATCGCTTGCGTGCACAGGATGTCGATTGTCCGATCGTTTTCGACCCGGCCAAGATCGTCCAACACGCCATCATGGCCGTGACTGGTGTAGGGGTCGAGAGCGGCGTCAGTGATCACACCAAGCTCGGGCAGCGCTTGCTTGATGCGCCGGACCGCCCGGCACATCAGGTTGGTGGCCTTGACGGCCTCGCTTCCGGTCGCGTCCCGCAAGGACCGCTCGACGTAAGGAAACGGTGCGATGGCCGGGATGCCGAGGGCCAGCGCGCGTTCCGCATCCGCCAGCGCCTCGTCGATATTCAGGCGATCGACGCCGGGCATGTGGTCGACCGGGATCCGCCGGGTGGCTCCATCGATGAGGAATATCGGCCAGATGAGGTCGGACGGCGCCAGCCGGCTTTCGGCAACGAGGCGGCGCGTCCAGCCCGCCTTCCGATTGCGGCGCAGGCGGACGGCCGGATATTGTCCGAGCCCGGCCGCCTGAACAGTCACATCGGACGGCTTCGCGGCATCAAAATCGAGTGTTGGCTTTTGGCGCGTCGACATATGCGATCGCATGAACTTCGACTCGGTTGGCAAATACTTCCTCGGGATGCTGTCGTGTGACACGAATGACGCCAAATTACCAGCTTGCGGCGAACAGCGGAACTGGCTCGTGATCGCTCCTTAAGGCGTCACCTTGTGAACAGTCGGGTTTGCAATGCAGCAATTAACGCTGACGCGAATGGCCGCGGCAAGTGCGGCGCAATAATTTGGCTAACGATCTAGATTTGCTTGACTTGTCGGCCCTTCGACATCAATACGTCGCCTCGGCGACCTACGACTCTCGTCGTAGGTAAGACCGCAAAAATAGGGCCGGAAACATGTCATCGCTCACGGATCGCAAGGGAAAGCGTGGCGCCAAGGTTGCGCCCAAAACCGTGATCAATCGATCTGCCGCCAATACCGTGTTGAGCGGCAAGGCGTCGCCGAAAGATGCAGCTTCCGGTAAGCGTGCCTCCAGGTCTCAACCGGCCAAGACGAAGCGTAAGGTTCAGCAAAGCGCAGCAATAACTGCCTCCAAAAAGAGCGATCGACAGAGTAGTTCGGGGTCGAAGGTCGTTGCCATGAGACATAATAGCTCCAGCGGTGTCGCTCTTCGCGAGAAAAAAGGCCACGTCGAAACGCCGCCGGCCGCGCCGGGCCTTCCGTCGGGCTACCGGCCAAGCGACTCAGAGCCGTTCATGAATGAACGCCAGCGAATCTATTTTCGGGCCAAGCTGACGGCGTGGAAAGACGAGATCGTTCGTCAGAACATGGAAACGTTGCAAGGCCTGCACGAGCAGTCCACGCAGCATGCCGATCTGGCGGACCGGGCCACATCCGAAACCGACCGGGCGCTGGAATTGCGGGCGCGAGATCGGCAGCGCAAGCTGGTGGCAAAAATCGACGCCGCAGTGTCGCGGATCGACGATGGCTCCTACGGCTATTGCGAAGAGACTGGAGAGCCGATCAGCTTGAAGCGGCTCGAGGCGAGGCCGATCGCCACCCTGTCGCTTGAGGCCCAGGAGCGCCATGGGCGGCGCGAGAGGGTGTTCCGCGAGGATTGAGCAGGGCCGACCCGGAAACGGATGATGGCGCAAGCTTGCCGTGCCGGCAACGATTCGGGTCGTCCGTCCCCCGTCAGGCTGGCTCGCGGGCCGTGCGCGCTGGTGCGGTGGGCAAATCTGTCGGCCCGCTTTGGGGTCGCTGCTCGGCGATCCGCTGGACCAGCCCCTTGACGAAGTCGAGATCCCTCAAATGCACGTCGAACTGCGGGTTCGACATGACAACGCGGGCCTCGCGCAATGACTTCAGGATGGCTGTCCGAAGCTCGGTCGAAACCGGGCCGCCTCGCGTGACATCGGCCAGCGTGACGCGAAGGGTGAATTCCAAGCCATTACCGCTGAAATTATCAAATGAAACATTGGGTTCGGGCGTTTGCAGCACGTCAGGGTGAGCATCTGCGCAGGCCCGCAAGATGAGCAAGACACGCTCCGGATCGGCATTCGCATCGACGGTGATCTTCAGCATTGTGCGGCCAAGCAGATTGCGATGCGTCCAGTTCAGGACGCGACCCATGATCAGCTCTGAGTTGGGAATGATCAGGCTGGCGCGGTCAAACGTCTCGATCTCCGTTGAACGGACCGAGATGCGGCGGACATTGCCCTGTTCGGTGCCCACAACGATCCAGTCCCCGACCTTGATCGGGCGCTCGACGAGGAGGATGAGGCCCGAGACAAAGTTGTTGACGATCGACTGCAGACCAAACCCGATCCCAACAGAGAGCGCGCCAGCCACGATCGCGAGATTGGTTACGTCGAGGCCGGCATAGGAAACCGCCAGCAGCACCGACAGAGTGATTCCGGAATACCCGATCGCCGTGTCGACCGAATTGGCGATACCAGGGTCCATGCGGGGCTGCGCCAGCACGCGGTCGCGTAGCCAGCGCTGTCCAAGGCGCGTCAGGAACAACAACGCGGTGAAAAGGCCGATACCAAGCAGGATACGCACGGGGGAGATGCGAAGGGCGCCGATCTCAAAGCCGAAGAACAGCGTGTGCACCCAATCCCGAATGTCGGCGCTTGAAAAACCCCACTGAATAAGGAGGGCGGGCACGGTCAGGAGGACGACGACGGCAAGGAGTAAAGCCTCAATCAAGCGCGTCAACTGACGGCGGCGCGCCGGCTCGAGGCCAAATTGCGTTTCGAGGGCGGCCCCCAAAACATCGGTCCCTTCACCTCTGCCGCGAGTCAGGGCGCGGATGGCCAAATAGACCAGGCCCGCCGCTCCCAGGACCATGCCGCTCAGCACCAGCTGATGGGCCGCAAAACGACCGAGCGCGACATAACCAAGGACCGACGACGTGAGGATGAGCACCGCCATGAGCCAAAGCGGAAATTTGATCCACACCGGGGCAAAGCGGGAGACAGGTCCTGGAACATGCACGTGGCCGTTGACGGGGCGGTCGGGTCCTGTTTGGGGTCTGAAGTGCGAGAGCAGCAAAAGGCCCAGTAGACCCGCAAACAGGACGCTCGTGAGAAACGCCTGGGTTACGGTGACCGCGAGAGGCGCGTAGATGGCGCGGCCGAATTCGACGAGCACGGTATCCAAGACGTAGACGGCGACGAAGGCGCGCAAGGACCAGAGCAACCGCAGCGCCGTGCCGTCGGAAACCGGAACGAGACGCCAGGCGGGGGCTCGAGGCGCCAGCGCCGTCTGGAGCAGCGCCGAGGTGGCTGCATAAACGAGCAAGCCCTTCAGCAGGGTCACCCCGACACCGTCCCAAGGTGCAAACAGCAGCTGAAAGATATTCAGTCCGACAAAAACGAGGGTGGCGGCGGCGGCCAGCGGCAGCATTCGCGCGGGTGCGATCCAGGAGGCCTTGAGCACGCGTGCAAAAAAGGATGGCGGCGGGGTGCGCGAACGCTGGCTTCGCGCGGCCGTCCGGCGCACCAGAAGATCGAGCCCGGCAAACAAGGCGAGGGCTCCCAATCCCAAGCCCCAGACCTGAGCTGACTTCTGGTTCGCCCACCCCAGCCAATCACCGCCGTAATAGCGAACGCGGCCGAGCACAGCATCAAATTTGGTTGAGACATCGTTCCAAACGGCAGGCAGTAGAGGACTATCGCGCCGTTCAAACAGGTTGCGGGTGAACAATTGGTACCGCATCACAGTGATACGGTCGATCAACTGCTTGGCTCGCACCCACGCCAGCTCCGAAGTCTTGACGGCGCCGTCGAGCGCGGCAGCCATGGCGTTCAATCGGGCCCGCTCCGTGGCGACCGTCGCTGATTCGGAGTGCTGGTCCTTGGCCGGCGGCGGCCCAAGCTTTTCAATTTGGCTTCTCACTTCGGCCAACTGCGGGCGCAAGGCTTCGGCGGCAGCGGTCGAATCGTAGATGATGTGCTCAACATCGCCGCGTAAGCGCGACAGCTCGCCCTCGAGCTCCTTAAGCTGCTGGATGGACTTTTCGGCGCTTTCGATGCTTGCCGACAAACGGGCGATCGGCTCAAGCGTTTCGGGTGGCAGCGGAGGAGGCTGGGTAGGCGCTGTTGCGGCGGGAGCGCGCGCGGCCGGATTCGCCGGCTCGGGCGCGGGTTGCTGGGCTCGGGCGTGGGGCGCGCAGAGGGAAAGCCCCAGGCAAACGAGCAAAGCGGCAAGCAATGTTGGCCTGGTGCGCAAAATGAACCTCGTCAGTGCTGGCAAGTGCACCAATGGACATGGTGGCCGGACTTTATCGAAGCGCGTGGCAGGGGCTGCTGAGGCCATTTGCCCTCCCATCGGCCCTGGGCCTGATAAAGGTCTGGCGTGGCCATGCTGAGGCCAAAGCGGCTGCGGCCAATGCGCCCCTATTTCACAGGCTTTCCGCGGCCGGTGCGATCGCCGCGCGCACGGGCCGGCCAAAGACGGGCGAAGCGGGGGAACCGCTCGAGAGGGAAGCCGGGGCCGGCTCTAGGCGCCGGGAGTTGGTCTCCCCGATCCCCGTTTCCACAACCACGTCGACGGGGCCGCCTGTCAGGATCAGGTGCTCCACTCCATCGCGCCGGATCAGAATGAGCTTTCGACGGCCATCGACATTGGCCTGCTCGACGACACCCAGTCGCCGCTCGGGCCGAGGCCTGAAAAGGGCAGCCGTTGGCGATTGGCCGCTGAGATAGCTTTTGACGATCCAGAATGCTGCCCCGACTCCGCCAGCCAAGAGCGCCAGAAGAAATGTATAGAAAAGAAAGTCACCCATGGCTGACCTCTCGAGGCGTCCGTGCGCCTGTTGATCCGGCGCCCAAACTCTTTCAGGCATTCGGCAAAATTGCGATAGCAGAAGTCGGCGTCGAATTCACGACCGGTGTTCAACCTGTGGATAGACGTTCGAGCGGGCGTGCGGGTGAATGACGGCTGTCCCGGGTTCGACGGCTCAAGTCTTGACCGAGAGCCGATCCAGCTCGCGGTCCTTTGGCGCCACATAGAGCCGATAGCCAAGATCTTTGGTCCGCTGCGCCGCCTCAACGATCTTGGCCCCGGTTTCGAGATATTCGACAACGAACACGGGCTTCCCTTCCGCCTTGAGAGTATCCAGGAGATGACAAGCGTCCTCGACGTCGTCGCGGTCGTTTGCCGTCTCCGCGCCGTCAAGGCCGAACAGCAACTCCTCCTTGGCAACGCCATCGATGGCGGCACGCAGCTCGGGCCTCCGAAGCAGGATCTCGGCATTCTGCATGATGATAAAAAAGCCGGGGCGCTGCTTCCTCGAGTGGCTGGAAATTCGCTGGACAAACGTCACCATGTCGCCGTCGAGATCGGGACGGCTGCGGGCAACCGGCGCAAAGTGCTCGCGCAAGTCTTCCGTCACATCGCATTTATCGAGGTAGATGCCATCGAAGCCTTGCTCGATCATACGATCGACCAGCGAGACGGTTGTGCCAAAGACGATGTTCTGCCAGCCGGGGTCCCAAAAACGGACGGCGAAGTTTTCTTCCCACTCCGGGTTTTCGCCTAGAAGCCATGCCGGGCTATCGCGCATCCAGCTCTTGTGCCAGTAGGAGCGATAGCTCTCGGCCTCGCCAATCGAGCAGTAGCCAGCGACAAGACGGCGCGATCCGTCCGGCTTGACCTGCAGGCGGCGCAAATCGGCAGGTTTCAGCGCCGTGCGATCCGAGCCGTCCTTGGTCGCATCGATGACAAGCAGATCCACGGGGGAGGCGGCGAGACGGTCGAGGTCCAGGTCTTGAAGCTGGTAGGCCCAGGTGCGGGCCGAAGCGAGCGCGGGGATCGCGGATGAGGACTGGGCAGGAGAGGGGGCGGGATCGTCAGCTCGTCGCGCGGCCGCTTGGGGGGCGGAGGCCTGCTGCGGATGGCGGGTCGCGGCGGCGGAGGGGCTGCTGGCCGGTCCCGCGAGCGGCGTTTTGCGTCCGAGGAAAAAACCCATGGCGAGCGCGGCCACCACTAGGGCCAAGATCCAGGGAACTTGATCGATCATGAGTTGGTGCTCGCTTCCTCGGTCGACAGGGACGACCAAGATATCTCGCGTCCAGAGCCTGGGGATAACATTGCAAGCCCGCGAGGGCCATGCCGAACTCAAGGCCTGTCATGGCGCGCGCTGGCGCCGAACCGGGCAACAGTGGCGCGAGGGCACCCCCGGAAGCGTCAAAAATCCTTGCCGGGCAGCCAAAGCCGGCCGAGGTCGCGGGGCCCCAGATAGGGAACAAACCCCTGCTCGAGAATTCGGCGCTTGGCGTCGGCTTTTTTTGCCTCGCCGGTCACGTAGTCGATGACGAAAACCGGCCGGCCTGCCGCTTTGACAGCTTTCAGATGCTCCAGGGACCCGCGAATCTCTCCGGCGCTGTTGAGGTTTTGGCTGTGGTCGGCGCCGTAGAACAGGTCTTCCTTGGCCAGCGCATCGATGGCACTCATCATGCGGGGATGCTGCACGAGTTCTTCGGCATTCTGTAAAATGACCATGAAGTTCGGATTGCGAAGGCGAGCATGGGCGGCGAGCCGGGCCACGAAGTCCACCATTTTGGCCTCGGCACCGGGACATTCCTTGGGTATTTCCGAGTAGACGTCGACCCGGTCGAGATAGATGCCGTCGAAACCAAGCTCGATCAGCCGATAGAGCGGGGAGGGATCGATGCTGTTGTAGACGCTTCGACCGGTTTCATCGCCCAGGATCGTGCGCTGCCATCCCTCGTGGCAGAAGCGGATGATGCGATTGCCCTTCCACTGCGGGTTCTCATGCATGAGCCAATCGGGCGCATCCTCGGTCATATATTCGTCACTGAAGTAGTCCGGCCGATAATCCTCGGCCTCCCCAATTGAAAGATAGGAGATCACGAGCCGGCGTGAGCCGTCCGGCTTGCTCCGCAACCGCTCCACTTCGCTGGGGAGGAAGTGGCGGCCCGCCGCAAGCCCCGTCGTCGCATCGACGATCAGGAGATCGAAGGGCGTGCGGGCGGCGTCCTCGATATTGAGTTTATGGAGCTGATAGCCCCAGCTTCGGACGGCGTTGATCCGCTTGAGACGCTCGGGTTGCGCGGGGTCGGGGCGCTTTGCGGGAATGGGGACCGGCGGACGATGCAAGCGGGGGACGGCCGATCGGGGCGCTTCTGATCCATCGGTGTCGGGGCGCGGTGCCGCGGTCACGCAGCCGACGTTTGCCACACCGAGCGCGAGCAGCGCAACGGACACGATGCAGGCCGCGCTTTGTGCCGCACGCGCCAGTGCAGATCGATGGCTTGGCATGATTACCTGTCTTGGCGCATCTGACTTGGGGTAAGCCCTAAGAGGTTCGGATTGACCTGCCGTTAATGGCGGGCGAAGCATCGCGCCAAAATGTGGCGATTTGGCTGCGGCGCGATCACTATTCCTCACCCAGCTGGTCGAGCTCGCGCCGGGCGAAGGTCGGCACGAACCGCTCTGCCCGGAGCCTGCGGCGGGCTTTGGCGATCGGCGGTGCAGCATCGAGGTACTCGACGACGAAGATCGGGAGGCCGTCGGCCTGCGCCCGTTTCAGCAGTCCGATGCTGCTGCGGATCTCCGCGTCCGAGTTTGGCTGCCCCGTTATTTCGACGCCAAACAGCAGATCTTCCTTGGCCATGCCATCCAGCGCCGCGCGTAAGGGTTGCCGCGTCAGCAGCTCCTCGGCGTTCTGCATCACCACCAGGAAGCCCGGCGACAGGCGCTTGGCGTGCTCGGACAGGCGTTCGATCAGCGCCGACATATCGGCACGCGCGCTCGGACGCTCACCGCTCCAGTGTGCATGAACATCGGCACGGTCGAGATAGACGCCATCGAAGCCGGCGGCGATCAATCGTTCGAGGCGCGCGGTGGCAGTGCCGAACAGAATGGCCTGCCATGCGGCCTCCCAGAATCGCACTCTGTAGTTGCCGCGCCAATGAGCGTTCTCGTCGCCGAGCCAAGCCGGCGCATCCGCCGTCGGCTGTTGGAGCGGCGGAACGATTTCGGTTGCGGCCGGCCGTTGCGCTTTCGAGGCGAAAGATTTGGGTTCGGGCGTCGGCAGGCCGGGCGCGCTCTGGGCTTGCGGTGCCTCGGCCGGCTTGACCCAGTCGCGGTTCCAGTATGGACGATAGTCCTCGGCCTCTCCGATCGAAAGGTAGGCCAGGACAGGCGCCCGTTGCCGTCGGCCTTAAGCTGCAGCAAGGCAATCGACTCTGGGGAGAGGGCCTGACGGCTGGAGAATGCCAGTTCATCCGTGACGATGAGATCGGCCGTCGAGCGGGCGGCACGGTTCACATCCAGGCTCTGCAGCTGGTACACCCACCGGCGGACGGAGCGCAGGCGGACCGACCGCGTCTCCGGGGAGGCGGCCTGCGCCGTCTCGTCGATTGTGGGATCGATACCCGCGTACATCAGCCAAGCGCTGCCGCCGGTCATGACAATGAGCGCGACGAGCCCGATCACGGCCCGCAGCAGCAGCGAGCGGCGCAAATTCTGAGACGCAAGAGGCGGTAAGCTCGGTGTTGGCACGGGACATCCCTGAGCGGCGTGCCCGGCAAAGGGCTGAGAAGTTGGGCATTGAGAAGGCCAGCGCTGCCGTCGCCGATTGAGTTGGGTGGTGCTGTGGTCGTTGAGCAACGTTCGGGTCGCACCTGGGGTTCGACCCGATCTGGAGCATCGGAAATCGGGTGAGCTTCAGACCGGACGCGGCAGCGAGTCCTGGTCGCTCGTCAAGGCTCCGAGCGATGCCGCTGGCGCAGGCGTGCTCTGGGCATTGGCCCATCCGTAGGCAAACATGGTCATCAGCGCCGATGCCGCAAAGCAATACACACCCGGCAGCACGCGGGCTTCCGTGTAGCCGGATGAGTTCATGTAGAACACCATCAACGCCAGAACCATCACATCGGTCATCGAGTAGCGGCCCAGCCATTCCATCATCGAGATGGATTTGTGGCGGAAGTCCGAGGACAAGTTGGGAGACAGGCAGAGCGTCAGCAGATAGAGGAGCTTGAGGAAGGGAAAGAGGACCGAGAACACGATGATGACGCCGCAGAGAAAGATTTCACGGCTCTGGTAAAGAGCCCGGATGATGGTGGCGATCGAGTGCTCATTCGTCCACACGTACACGGTGGTGAACCGGATCGACGGCAGGATGATGCCGAGTGCAAAGCAGATGGCCGCGGTCAGAATGATGAGGGCGAGCAGGAAATTGCGCAATGCCGATGGCGGAAGGGCAGCAGCGGCGGACTGACGGGCGCGGGCCTTGATCACGTTCAGCGATGACACGTTGAACCACGCGTGGGCGAGGATCATGAACATGATGGCCAGCGTGAAGAAGTAAACGCCAGACAGGCTCGTCGCATCGTAAATGCCCTGGCTCTTGATGAAGAAGATAATCAGCGCGAGCGCCAGTACATCGTGCATCGACCATTTTCCCAGCCATTCCAGTGCCTGAAGCCGTCGATAGTGCCGGTGCAGGGCGTCGGGCGGCATCGTGGTCAGGATAACCAGATAGAGGATTTTGAAGATCGGCAGCAGAATCGAGAACACGAAGACGAGGCTGCCGAGGAAAATCTGATTGCGTTGGATGAGCGTCAGCACGGTCGAGATCAAGGAAAATTCGGTGGAGAAAAAGTAGAACTTGGTCAACTTGATCGAAGGCAGGGTGATGCCAAGCGCCAGCGAAATCGAGGCCCCGATTATGGTCAGGCTGAGAAGCAACCGGCGCCCGCCGAAGCCTTGCCGCGGCGAGGACGCTGCCGGCTCGGGCGGGCGTGGCGTTGCGGGGCTGAAGGCGACCGACGGGTGATCAAGAACGGGTTGAACGACGCGCGAAAAGGAGGCTCCAGGGTCGGGGCTGAGCTTATGGTGTTGCGCCATCCCCGATCCCCACGCGCCGCCCTCCGGTTTTGATCCGCGCGAGCCAACTTGCTTGGCGGGCTGATCAAGCCGTCATGGTGCGCTGGGCATGCGGCACGCCCTTCTCTGACAACAGATCCTGCAGCTCGCCGGCCTGGAACATCTCTTTGACGATGTCGCAACCGCCGATGAATTCACCTTTGACGTAGAGCTGCGGAATGGTCGGCCAATTGCTGAACGACTTGATGCCGTCGCGAACTTCGAGACTATCCAACACGTTGATGTCTTTGTAGTCGACGCCCAGGTGTTGCAGGATCTGATCCACCTGATGCGAGAAGCCGCACTGAGGCGTACTCTTGTGGCCCTTCATGAACAACACGACGTCGTGGCCAGCGACGAGCTGCCGGATGTGATCGTGGGTCGCTTGGGTCAAGGCTTGATCGGTCATGGCGTAGCGTCCTTTGCGAAATCGGCGGTGCGGCGTCGAGGCGCGCGAGCCAGCAGGGGAACTCATCCTTTAGATGGGGTGGGATGTGCCCACAAGTCAATCCGGGCGGCCTCAACAGAGCCGGGAAAGCCGGTCAGGTCAGTCCCGGGGCGCCGCGGTGGTGAGCGCCAGCGCGTGGAGGACGCCACCCATGCGACCTTGCAGGGCGTCGTAGACAAGCTTGTGCTGAGCCACGCGCGTTTTGCCGCGGAAGCTTGCTGAAACGACGTGCGCCGCATAGTGGTCGCCGTCGCCGGCCAGATCCTTGATCTCGATCAGCGCGTCCGGAATGGCAACCTTGATCAAGCGCTCGATTTCCGTGGCATCCATGGGCATGCGCGTTCGTGCTCCCGAGTTCGGCTCATGCCGACCCTACGCTCATTCGGCGGCCGGAGCCACTCTGGCCGTGGGTTGAGCCATGTAGGCCGGCAGCCACGCCTCGTGCGACTGACGCAACGATGCGATGGCTAAGGCTGGCTCACCTTTCATCAGCAGTGCATCCCCCCCCGTTCGACCGACAACGCGTGCGGCGAGGCCAAGGTGCCGCGCACGGCGCGCAATGTCCTCGGCGTGGCTGGGCGCGACGGCGACCACGTAGCGGCCCTGGTCCTCGCCGAACCAGATCGCGTGCATGGGCAGCCTGCCCTCGTAGGGAAACAGCTCGACCCCCATGCTCCCGGCCAGCGCCATTTCGGCCACTGCCACGATCAGGCCGCCGTCCGACACATCGTGCACAGTATCGACCAGACCTTCGCGGATGAGCGTGCGAACGAGTGTGCCGGCCTTGATCTCCTCGAAGAGATCGACCGGCGGCGGGGCGCCCTCGGTTCGGCCCGTGATGTGCCGCTGATAGAGCGATTGGCCCAGATGGCCCTGTTCGTCCCCGATCAGGAGGAGCAGGTCGCCCGCCCGTTTCAGGTGAATGTCGGCCATGCGGGAGATATCGGGGATCAGCCCAACGGCGCCGATGGCCGGGGTGGGCGGGATGCCGCGCCCGTTGGTCTCGTTGTAGAGCGAGACATTGCCCGAGACCACGGGATAGTGCAGCGCCTCGCAAGCTTCAATCATGCCGCGCACGGACCCGACGAACTGACCCATGATCTCGGGCCGCTCGGGATTGCCGAAGTTCATGTTGTCCGTGATGGCGATGGGATCAGCGCCGACCGCGGTTAGGTTGCGCCAGGTCTCGACCACGGCCTGCTTGGTGCCCATCACCGGATCGGCCTGGCAGTAGCGGGGTGTCACGTCACAGCAGACTGCGATCGCCTTTCGGGTGCCGTGGATGCGGACCACGGCGGCATCCCCTCCCGGACGCTGCAGGGTATCGCCCATTACGGTGCAATCATATTGCTCCCAGATCCACCGGCGCGAGCCAAGGTGGGGTCCGTCGAGCATCGCGGCCAGGCACGTCAAGATGGCATCGGGAGCCGGCACCCATTCGGGCAGGACGAGCTTGGCTGGCGCGGCGGCGACCCACGGCCGCTCATAAAGCGGTGCTGAGTTGGCAAGCTTGTCAACCGGCAGATCGGCCTCGAGGCGACCTTGATGCTCGACCAGCAGACGTCCGGTGTTGGTGGTGATGCCAATGACCGCAAAGTCGAGGCCCCACTTGCGGAACAGCGCTTCGGCCCCGGCCTCTCGACCCGGTTTCAAGATCATCAGCATGCGCTCCTGACTTTCGGAGAGCATCATCTCGTAGGCGGTCATGCCGGTTTCGCGCTGCGGCACGTGATCGAGATTGAGCGTTATGCCGACGCCGCCCTTGTCGGCCATCTCGGATGTCGAGGAGGTGAGGCCCGCCGCGCCCATGTCCTGGATGGCGATGATGCTGTCGGTCGCCATCAGCTCGAGGCAGGCTTCGATCAGCAGCTTCTCGGTAAAGGGATCGCCGACCTGGACGGTGGGACGCTTGTCGTCGGATTTGTCGTCGAACTGGGCTGTGGGCATGGTGGCGCCGGGGATGCCGTCACGCCCCGTTTTAGATCCGACATAGACGACCGGCAATCCGACCCCCTTGGCCGCCGAGTAGAACAGCTTGTCGCGGCGGGCGAGGCCCACGCACATGGCGTTGACGAGGATGTTGCCGTTGTAGCCTTCATCGAAGTTGGTCTCCCCCCCAACCGTGGGCACGCCGGTGCAATTGCCGTAGCCGCCGATGCCGCGCACCACGCCGGAGACCAGGTGACGCGTGCGGGGATGCTCCGGCGCGCCAAACCGCAGCGCATTGAGGTTGGCGATCGGGCGCGCGCCCATGGTGAATACGTCGCGCATGATGCCGCCAACGCCGGTGGCTGCCCCCTGATACGGCTCGATGAAGCTTGGATGATTGTGGCTTTCCATCTTGAACACGGCGCAGTCGCCATCGCCGAGGTCGACGACGCCCGCGTTTTCGCCGGGCCCCTGAATCACTAGAGGTCCGGAGGTCGGGAGTTGCCGGAGCCAAAATCGGGAGGATTTGTAGGAGCAGTGCTCCGACCACATGACGGAGAAGATGCCGAGTTCGAGGAACGAGGGCGTTCGTCCGAGAATCTGGAGCAGCCGGTCGTACTCGTCGCCCTTAAAACCGTGCTCGGCGACGAGCTGAGGCGTAATCGGCGTGTCGTGGCGACGGTGGGCGCTCATGGATAGCTCGATCGGATCGCGGTCGTGCAGGGATGAGTTCGGGACCGCTGTATACAGGCCCTGGTCCCCTCTGTCGCGGGCGTTCGATCCGGAACTCTGCATCGGCCGGCCAAGCCAGATTGATAAAAGGTTAAGAGCCGCCGTCCCAGATCGACCGTGGACGCATTACTGAGCTGCAATATCAGCTCTGGTGAACACCATTCCTTCTGACCATAAACGTCCTAACACAGCGAGTCGCAAAAAAGCGGCCGGACGGAAGGAAAGCGCCGACCAGAGGGTCCAGCAACTCGATTGAGGCGGACTTTGCCCATGACACAAACAGCCCAAAGATCATCGATCGTACGGACGGCATCTTCGCAGCCCCCCTTCATTCTGCCGGTTGCGGCTGCGTTTCGGCGCATCTACGAATTTTTGATTGCCAGCCAGGAGGCGCGTTTTGGTCGAATCCTTCGCCCTCTGCTGGCGCGTCATGATGACGCCGCGCTAAGCCGGCTCGGTTTCGATGCAGCAGCCATCGAAGATATCCGTCGGCAAGCCGCCAAAAGTCTGCCGCCTTGGTTGTGAGAGTTCCAGGCAGCTGCTTTTGCCCAACTAAGACCATTCGTTTTCCGGAGAGCAACGATGACCCGTATGAGCCTGCATTCCGCAGTTGAGCCGCTCTCAGACCCGCAAACAACGCTGGCTCGCGGCAAGCCCCGCTTGGGACCAGCGCTGAGGCTTTTCATTCAGTCTTTGCGCGAGGGCGTGGCCGTAAGTCACCGCTACGAACAACTGCGCTCGCGGCGTGTCGGGCATGAGCGGGCGATCGCGCAGGCCATGGCCGAGGTTGGTGGCGCAAGCTGAGCGGGAGCGGATTGCCACGGTGACAGCCGCGCCGGCGCGCGTCATGAGTGCGGGATGCGCGCGCTGGATATTCTGCTGCTGTCAGATGGCCGGCCGGGCCATTACCACTTGTCTGAAGGCGTGGCGGCCGCCATTGCACGACGGCGTCCCGTGCACATCACGCGTATTGAGCTGACCCGCCGCCGATGGATGCCGAGCCGGGCGATGGCGGCGCTGCTGAACCTGGATATTCCCGCGGGCCGGCTGCTCTCTTTGGGCTACGGCATCGATGCGGAATTGCTCCCCCGATCGGACCTGGTGATCTCGGCCGGGGGTGAGACCCTCACCGCCAATGTGGCTGCCGCGAGAACGCTGAAAGCTTCCAATATCTTCTGTGGCACGCTGCGGCGGGTCGCGCCCCAAGCGTTCTCGCTGGTGGTCTCTTCCTATGCCCGCCATGCCGATCGCGATCGGCATCTGGTGGCGCTGAAGCCGAGTGGCTTCGACCCGGACATCCTGGGTGTGCGGTGTCCGGTTCCGCGGACCGGCCGGCCGCCTGGTCTTGCGGGCCTACTGGTCGGCGGCGATTCGGGTCTCTTTCGTTATTCGCTCGCGGAATGGCGGCGTCTGCTTGCGTTCCTGGAGCAGAGCCATCAAGCGCACGCCACGCGCTGGATCGTTTCGACCTCGCGCCGCAGCCCTGATTGGCTCGGGGATGCCTTTGCCCGGTTGGCAGCCAGCCCCGACGGCCCTATCCAACGCTTCATCGATTTTCGGACCGCCGGCCCTGGAACGCTGCCGCAGGTGTTTGCCGCGGCCGAGGCGATCCTGTGCACCGAGGATTCCAGCACCATGATGTCCGAGGCGGTTTGTGCGCGCCTGGCGTGTGTCGGGGTGTCACCCGCACGCCACGCGTTCAAGGATGAAGAGCGTGAGTACCGGCAGTTTCTCTGCCAGGAGAATTGGTGCCGGTACCTGCCCCTGCAGGAGTTGGGGCCGGAGTCGTTCCTGCACGCTTTGAACGAGGTGAGGCCCGTTCGCGACAACCATCTCGAGCGGCTGGCGGATGCCCTGGCCGACCGCCTGCCGGAACTGTTCCGGGTAGGCCTGAAGCAAGCGGGGGACCAACCGGCCTCGAGGCCTCAAGAGCTGATCGCGTTCGAGCAGAACTTGAAGTGGGATGGGTCACCTGGTGAGTGATGAGCGCTTCTTCAGGTGGGAGATCGGTTGCATTTTAGGAGCCTTGGCCCATGATCGAGAGACCTGAGGTGAACGAGGAGCATGCATGTCCGCGAAGCGGCTGATCATGGTCGGACATGCCGCGCTCGACCGCATCTATCGCGTTCCAACCTTTCCTCGTGAGCCAACCAAGATCCGGGCTCTGGAATCGATCGAGGTGGGCGGTGGCATGGCGGCCAACGCGGCCGTCACGGCAGCGCGCCTAGGCGCCAAGGCCGAGCTTTGGAGCCGGATCGGGGATGACAATGCCGGCAACATCATCCGGGCCGGCTTGCGAGCCGAGAAGGTGGATATCCGTTACGTCGACTCCTTCGACGAGGTGCGCTCCTCGACATCGGCCATTATCGTCGATGCCCAAGGCGAGCGGCTGATCGTCGGCATGCGCGACACGTCGATCCCCTCGAGCACCAGTTGGCTGCCGCTCGAGCGGATCCAGGATGCCGACGTGGTGATGGTTGACTTGCGCTGGCTGGAAGCGACGCGTGTCGTTCTGCAGCGCGCGCGCATGGTCGGCTGCACCACGGTTCTGGATGCGGACCTCGGGGCTCGCGAGGCCCTCCCCGATATCCTCAAGCTTGCTGATTACGCGATCTTCTCCAAGCCTTCGCTGCGGGAGTTTGCGCGCGGTCAAACCGACGCGGAGCGGCTCAGCCATGTGCTCACGCTGGGGCCGCGGCATGCCGGCGTGACGCTCGGTCCGGAGGGATATCTCTGGCGCGAGGGAGGGGGCGCCGCTGGGTATCAGCCCGGCTTCCGTGTCGAGACCATCGACACCACGGGCGCTGGCGATGCGTTCCATGGTGCGTTCTCGGTCATGCTGGCCGAAGGCCTGGACACCGCCGAGTGCGCGCGCCTTGCTTGTGGGGTGGCCGCGATGAAATGCACGCGGCTGGGTGGACGAGCCGGGTTGCCGACCCGCAAGGAACTCGATGCGTTCCTGCTCAGAAACGGTGATGAGACTCAATAGCCCCGGAGATTTGCCGCATTTGTCTGCCGGCTGTCGCGTGGCATCACTAGCGATGCTGTCACGGGTGGGTGTTGCGGGGCGTGTTCCATGGCGAAAAGCGGCGATGAGGTCAGCCTTCTTACGCTTCCGACCATGGTCCGATGGTTTTCTCCGACGCTGCTCGCCAATGCTGCCGTGCGTGCCATCATCTCGCCGATTTTCGGAACCTTCGCCGATGCGCGGTCGACACAGGCCAGCGTCGACGGCTTCAGTCCTGAAGAACTGAGGCTGATCGCTGCCCGGTATCACTTCAAAACCGCCGATGAGCTGGCCGATGCCACAGGCGCGGTCTGGATCGACTTTTTGGCCGATACGGGAGACGGCTTCGATTCTTCCTACGCCATGGCGACGCTGGTCGCTCGCGACAAGCTGAAGGTCGGCCGCGTCGGCGGCAAAGAAGTTTACGATCTGCCAGCCGGCCGTCTTCTCATCCTGGGCGGTGACCAAGTCTACCCCTATCCGACCAGGGACGAATACAAGAGCCGCTTCGAAACCCCGTTCTCGATGGCCTTTCCGGCTGGGAGTACGTACCGGCAGACGTTCGTCATCCCCGGCAACCACGACTGGTATGATGGCCTGAATTCGTTCGATTTCCTGTTCTGCCAGGCGCGTTATGGGGTCAGTGGCTCCGGAAGCCGCATCGCGGGGCTGGAGTTCCGGCAGCATCGCAGCTATTTCGCGATCCGATTGCCCAACAACTGGTGGATCTGGGGCGCCGACATCCAATTCTCCCAGTACCTGGATGCGGGCCAGGTGCGCTATTTCCAGGCGGTTGCCGAGACCATGCGCGAGCGCGCGCCGGGCGAGCCCGAGCACAAAGTCATTTTGTGCACCGCCGAGCCAGGCTGGCAGTACGAGAAGGCGGCAGCCAGGGCCGCCAACTCCAACGTCGAGATCATCACCCGCATTGTCAATCAGGCGGAAGGCAAGGTGTGCGCGGTGCTGTCGGGCGACACGCATCACTACTGCCGTTATTTCTCGAAGGAACTCGGCCTCAATCTCATCACCGCAGGTGGGGGCGGTGCGTTCCTTCACCCGACCCATCAGCTTCCAAGCCATGTCACCTACAACTGGCTCGATCAGCCCTATGAGTTCAGCCTGCACTGCCGGCCATCTGTCAAAAGCGACAAGGAACCGGAGGCGGCGGTGTTTCCATCGCGCCGCCGCAGCTTCTGGCTGACGTGGGGCAACCTGCTGTTCCCGATTTGGAATTACACCTTCGCTACTCTGCTCGGCACGCTCTACTGGATGATGACGTGGATGTATTCGCAGGCGCCCGTGCCCCGTTCGAACTGCAGCACCAGCCGTCTCAAGGACGGCGCTGATCGCGTCATCGAGGAAACGCGGCCGCTGGTGGAGGACATCCTGGTCTACGACTGGAGGACCTGCGGACTGCAGGGCGACACCGCGCTCGCCCGCTTTCAGGATCTGATCACCGTCTCGTTGCAGGCCGGCGTGCACGAGTTCCTGCTCGGGATCTTCGGGATCACGCTCTATCTGCTGCTCTATGCCTACGCGGATGCCCAGCGGCGATGGGTGCGCCACGTGATGGCCTCCCTGCATTGGCTGGCGCACATCGTCGCGATGATCGCTCTCTACTGGATCGTCAACCATTACGGGTATTGGACCTACTTTGGCGTGTGGACCAAAACCTTGGCACGACCGTTTCTCGGGGACTTCGTGGATGCCTTGAGGACTGTCGCCTACATGGTTCAGATGATCTTCGGCGGGGGTCTCGTCGCCGGGCTGGTTTGGGGACTGTATCTGTTCGTGTCGTGTGCTTTCGCCAAACGACATTGGAATGACGCGTTTTCGGCGCTGCGACTTCCCGATTACAAGAATTTCCTGCGCCTGAAGCTCGAGCCCGACCGGCTGACGATCTATCCCATCGGCCTGCGGCGGGTGCCGACCCGGATCGAGTGGCGCCGCGACAAATCGTCGGCCGGAGATCGGTTCGTGCCGCTCGTTCCGCTTACGCCCGAACTGATCGATGGTCCCATCGTGATCGAGGCCAGGACGGTGCGTATGCATGGGCCTCGAGCGCCGGAGAAGGGACTGCTGACCTGACTTCCTGGTAGCGGTCGAGCACCGATGCGCGGGCTCGCACCTTGGGGCCGTAGACGTGAGTGTTGCGGGCGGCTAAAGCTCCGCACGATACAGCGCCGAAGCGGTCACGCGAGCGAGCGGCGCGCCGGACCGAGGTGAGACATGGCCAAGACGACGTCGAGATCGGCAGCGGCAACGGACGCAAGCCCGGTCGATGTTTCCGATCCGAAGCTGGCAAGGGATATGGCCAATTGCATCCGCGCGCTCGCCATGGATGCCGGCTAGAAAGCCAAATCCGGGCATCCGGGCATGCCGATGGGCATGGCCGA
>JBKJYG010000453.1:0-6754 GCA_046715905.1 Hyphomicrobiaceae bacterium
CTCGGCATGGAAATCAAGCGGCGGTGTCGCACGTGAGGCACGAGTTGACGCGGCGCACGCCCTCGTGCCGGGCAACCGCGGACAAACGCTTGTTGAAGATCGCGCGGCCCGCCGCTATCCCATGTGGGTCAATCGCTTGAATCCCGAGTCAGAGCACCGCTTGAAGCTCGCTGAAGAGGCACGACATGGACCTTTTTGAATCCTACGCCGCGCCTATCACCGACTTCGTGCGCAATCATCAAGCCTGGGCTGCCCCGATCGTGTTCGTGCTCGCGTTTGCCGAATCGATGGCCTTCGTGTCGCTCATCCTGCCCTTCTTCGGCATCCTCGTTGCCATCGGCGCCGTCATGGGAGCGGCTGGGAGCTTGGGGTTTTGGAGCATCGTCATCGCCGCGGGCGTCGGCGCGGCGCTGGGCGATTGGGTGTCCTATTGGCTCGGCTACCACTACCACGAGCAGATCGCGCGTATGTGGCCGCTCAACAGACATCCCGATCTGCTGCCCAAGGGGCAGGCCTTTTTCAAACGCTGGGGAGCTTGGGCCATTGTCATCGGCCGCTTCTCGGGGCCCCTTCGGGCGTCGGTTCCGATCGTCGCCGGCGCGGTGCGCATGCCCAACCGCCTTTTCCAGATCGCCAACTGGTCGTCTGCCTTTCTGTGGGCGTTTGTGCTGCTGGGCTTTGGCGACGGCCTGGGCAAGGTCTGGGTCGCCCTGCGCGCCCGATACGGTCTGTAGGCGGCGCCCAATCTTCGCAAGGTCGATTGACGCATGCCCGAAGCCAGCGCGACAGACGCCGTCATTGCCTTCGTCCGCGACCACCTGGGCGTGGCCGATCCGATCGTGTTCGCGTTGGGATTCGCGGAAGGCATCCCGGGGCTATCCCTGTTCGTTCCCTCCACCGCGCTCTTTCTTGGCATTGGAACGGCGCACGCGGCAGCGGGCGGCACATTCTGGCAGCTCTGGCTTGCCGCGTCGGCGGGTGCTGTGCTCGGCGATTGCCTGACCTATGCGCTCGGCCGCTGGCGACGCTGCGACATCGCCGGCTTGAAGGCCTTTCAGCGCCATCCCGACTGGCTCGTGCGCGGACAGGCTTTGTTCGAGCGCTTCGGCGTGCTGGCAATTATCGGCGGCAAGTTCACGGGCTTCATGCGGCCCTTCATTCCTGTTGCCGCCGGCGTGGCCGAGATGCCCATCGTGTACTTCCTCCCCGCCAGCATCGTCTCGTCGCTGGCCTGGGCCGGCGCCTTCCTCGGCCCGGGCTACGGCTTGAAGCTGTTTTTCGGCTGATCGGTACGGGACTGCCGGTAGAGTGCAGCGGACATCCGAGGCACGGCGGAGTACGATCATGACGCTGACGAGAGCCGATGCGGACGCGCCTCCTCTGCTGTATCCGCCGCGCGTGAGTCCGCCCGCGCGCGCACTGCCGTTGTGGCGCTTTCTGCCGACGTTCTTGCGCAACCCGCTGCGCACGGTGCCGCGGCCCGTGTTCGAGGAGCCGTTTTACGTGCCCGCTCCGATGCGCGGGCGGCTCGTATGGATTACAGACCCCAAGCTTATCGAGCGTGTGCTGCTCGATGAGCATGCCGAGCTGCCCAAATCTCCGGTCGAGCGGCGGATCTTCGGCCGCATTCTGGGCGACAGCATCCTCACGGCGGAGGGTCAGAGCTGGCGCTGGCAGCGGCGCACAGTGGCGCCCCTGTTCAGGCCGGCCGATCTGCAGGCTTTGGTGCCGGATATGGCCGCCGCCGCGCAACGCACGATCGAGATCTGGCGTCATAACTCGAGCGCGAGGCCTCGCCCTATCGATCGCGATATGACGGACGCGACGTTCGACGTGCTGGAGGCGACGCTCTTTTCAGGCTCGACCGCCGCCGAGGCGCTGATCCTCAAAACCGAAATCGGGCGTTATCTCGAGCATACAAGCTGGGACATCGCTTACGAGATTCTAGGCCTGCCAACCTCGACCTGGCACCCGCGCCAGCGTTCGATGCAGCGCTCGGCAGATTTGCTGCTCGACGCCATCGGCGGTCTGACGGCGCGGCAGCGGAACGCGGGATGGTCGGCGGGCGGCCTGCTGGCAAAACTTGGGCAGGCGAGAGATCCCGAAACGGGTGAACTCATGTCGGACGCGCTCGTCTCGCACAATCTTCTGACCTTCGCTGCGGCAGGACACGAGACCACGGCCAAGGCGCTGACATGGACACTCTACCTGCTCGCGCGAGCCCCCGAATGGCAGCAGCGTGTGTTCGACGAAGTCGGCGCGGTGGCCGGCGATGACGCGATTGAGGCTGCGCACTATGAGCAGCTCACGATCACGCGCCAGGTTCTGAAAGAGGCGATGCGTCTTTATCCGCCTGCACCCATCGTCGGACGCATGTCGCGCAAGCCGATCGACATCGGCGGGCATCTGTTGCCGGCGGGCGTCATGCTCGTGATCCCGATCTACGCGGTCCACCGGCATCGCGCATTGTGGTCCGATCCTGATGCCTTCAATCCCACGCGGTTTGCGCCCGACGCCGAGAAAGCCTTGCAACGTGGGCAATACATGCCCTTCGGCTTTGGCCCGCGTACCTGCGTCGGCATGAGCTTCGCGATGCTGGAAGGTGTCGTCCTGCTCGCGGAATTCGTGCGCGCGGCACGGTTCTCGTGTGATGCCACGCTTGCGCCCGAGCCCGTCTCGCGCGTCACATTGCGTCCGCGCGGCGGCATGCCGTTGCGTGTCGACATGCGCTGAGAACTGCAAGAACCGCCAAATTTTTGCGACGTCTCTCGCATGCGTCCACTTGTGCGCGCGCCGAAAAGTCACTAGTGCTGCGCTCATTGCAACCTCTGAGAAAGGGAGTTTGTTATGGCCTCAGCACCTGGAGCGCGCTCGGCGCGCAATGTCGAGACCCGAAAGAAGAAGGCCAAGCGCGCTGCACCGCGCAAGAAAGTTTCGACCGTTCGCGGTAACACGCTTGCGGCCCGCAGCCGCGTCAAGAAGGTGGCGAGTAAGAAGCGTGCGGTGGCAACAAAGACCAAAGCCAAAGTGGCAAAAAAAGGCTGATTTTGCTGTGTTATGTGAGCTTCAAGGATCGCTGTTACGCGATCCTTTTTTTGTGTCGAGAGGGCAGGCGGATCAGCGCACTGGTGCTCGTCGCTGATCCTTGCTGCGAGCGTGTGCGCAGCGTGCTCCCCGCGAGCCCGCGATTGTGCTCTACTCGCAGCCGCATCTCTCATTGCCGCCGATGACCGAAACATGAGGCCTCGCCATGAACGAGCACACGCCATCCGCAACACTGTCGTCTGCAACAGCGCCGGCGGCCACGCTGGCGTCATCGCCGCTGGCTATCGATTGCGCGGGGCAGAATTTCTTTTCCCTCGATCGTGGCCTGCAGGATCTCCTGCGGCTGTCGCTCGACGCGGCGGATGCGCATGTCCTGATGCCGCAGTTCGCACGTCTCGGCGCGATCGCCGGATCGGCGCTCGATGCGCTCGCACGCGTGGCCGATCAGCATCCGCCTCGGCTCAATGCGCGGGACAAGTTCGGCCGCGATGAGGATTGGATCGACTACCACCCGGCCTATCGTGAGATGGAGCGCATCGCCTTCGGCGATTTCCAATTCCATGCCATGAGCCACCGCGCGGGCGTGTTCGGACTTGATCGCCCGCTGCCTGCGGTCGCGAAATACGCACTGCAGTACTTGTTCGTGCAGGCGGAATTCGGCCTGATGTGTCCGATCAGCGTTACCGATACCTCGATCCACTTGATCCGCCGCTACGGCAGCGACGCGCTGAAGGCGCGGCTGCTACCGCGCATGCTCACGGACGACCTGTCGCGGCTGTGGAAGGCGACCCAGTTCATGACCGAGAAGGCCGCCGGATCGGACGTCGGCGAGATCGAAACGGTGGCGCGGCGGGATGGCGGAGATTGGCGTCTCACGGGCGAGAAATGGTTCTGCTCGCACACCGACGCGGAGGTGGCCCTGATGCTCGCGCGGCCGGAGGGAGCCGTCGCGGGTACGGCTGGGCTGGCGCTGTTTGCGTGTCCGCGCTACCTCGACGATGGGCGGCGCAACAGCTATCGGATCGTGCGACTGAAGGACAAGATGGGCACGCGGTCCATGGCCTCGGGCGAGATCCGCTTCGAAGGCGCGCTGGCCTACCTTGTCGGTCGCGAGGACCGTGGTCTCAAGCAGATGATGGACCAGGTGAACCTCTCGCGTCTGTCGCATGCGGTGCGGGCCGCCGCGATGATGCGGCGCTGCCTCAATGAGGCCTTGGCCGCGGCCCGGTCGCGGCACGCTTTCGGCCGCGCCGTGATCGAACATCCGCTGATGCGCCGGCAGCTCATGAAAATTCTGGTGCCGACCGAGCAGGCGCTGAGCATGGCGATGCTGTGCGCGCAGACGATGGACCAGGAGACGGCGGGTGACAACGCCGCCGCCGCCTTGATGCGCATCCTGACCCCGCTGGCCAAGCTGCGCGCGTGTCGCGACAACATCAAGGTCGCCACCGGGGCGATGGAGGTGCGGGGCGGCAACGGCTACATCGAGGACTGGGTCAACTCGCGGCTGGTTCGCGACGCCCACGTCGGTGTGCTGTGGGAGGGAACGAGCAACATCAATGCCATCGACGTGGTACGGCGCGCGGTCGGCCGGGCCCACGCCGATACAGCGCTCAGCGTTTTTTTGAACGGCCTCATCGAGCAGGCGTCCACGTTGCCCGCCGCTTACTGCCAGCGCCTTTCGAAGCTCGTGGAAGGCGCCGTGAGGTTCGCGCGCAGCGCCGCCCGGTCGGACGGCGGCGAGCGGCACGCCCGGTTGGCCGCCACCGCGCTTTACAACGCGACGACGGCAACGCGACTGGCCTGGGAAGCGACGCGTCCGGGCTTCGACGCCCGTCGCGCGCTCGTGTCCCGGTTCGTGATCGAGCATCGGATCGAGGCCAGTGACCCGCTTGCGCCGCGCGACGATGCCTGGGAGGAGGCCGCCATGGCTCTGCTGCTGGACGATAAGCCCGTTACGCTCGACCGTGCGGCCGCCCTCCTGGTGGCCTGAGCGACAGGGACCATTCGTGCCCAGTCGCGTTCACATCACCTTGCAGACCCAGTGCCGGCGGTTCCGCGTGAAAGGCCGGACCTCTTTTGGCCAGCGGCCTTGCTCTCCAGCCGCCGCCCACTCGGGGCTGACCAGCACGTGCGGTCCGTCGATCTCGTAGATCGCCGTGTAGCTCGGACCCTCGTGGGCCTTCTTGACCCGTTCTCCGCCCAGCGCGAACTCGAACGCCTCGCCCTTGATGCGACTTACGGCATGCACGCCGGGCACCTTTGACAACAGCGGCACGTGCTCGGTGTCATAGACTTCATTGAAAAGGGCCTCTTTGTCGGCGTCGACGTCCATACTGGCCATGAACACATACTTTGATTTGATCGGCATCGATGCTCTCCCAGTCGCCGCCCGGCTTCGGCGCGGCCAACCCCATGCTAGCGCAGCCTCGGCCGCAGTCCAGTCTTGCCGTATGGGTCGTTCTTGTGGCACCGAAGACGCAGAGTGGGGCAACGCGAGCGGAGGAAATATAAATGGCCGAGAGCCGCGATCCACGTCAGCCCGAGCATGGAGACGGGTCTACGCCTGCGACCCTGCCGTCGGGCGCGCTTGCCGGCGTCAAGGTGATCGACCTCACGCGCGTGCTGGGAGGGCCGTTCGCAACGCAGCTTTTGGCCGACCACGGCGCCGACGTCATCAAACTCGAGCCGCCGCAGGGCGACGAGGTGCGCGACTGGGGACCGCCGTTTCACGACGAGGATGCGTCCTACTTCATCGGCATCAATCGCAACAAGCGTTCGGTGGGGCTCGACCTCGCGCAGCCCGCCGGGCGCGAGGTGCTGCTGCGATTGCTGTCCGATGCCGACGTGCTGATCGAAAACTTCAAGCCGGGCTCGATGGAGGCCTGGGGCATCGGCTATGACACGCTGAAGCAGCGCTTTCCCAAGCTCGTCTACTGCAAGATCTCGGGCTTTGGCAGCGATGGCCCGCTCGGCGGCTTTCCCGGCTACGACGGCATCGTCGGCGCCATGACGGGCCATTACAGCGTCAACGGCACGGTCGAGTCCGGACCCACGCGCCTCGGGCTGCCGGTCGTCGATATCTCGATGGGCCTTTATTGCGTCATCGGCATCCTGATGGCCATGCACGAGCGAACCCGCTCAGGCGTCGGTCAGGCGATCGAGGTGACGCTCTACGACGCGGCGCTGACGCTGATGCACCCGCATTTCCCGAACTATTTTCTTTCGGGCAAGGTGCCGCAACTGACCGGCAACCAGCACTCCAACCTCGTGCCCTATGGCATGTTCCAGACCAAGACCTGCCGCATCATGATCGGCGCCGGCAACAATCGCGCGTTTGCGAAAGTGTGCGAGGTGCTCGGCCGCCCCGAGCTTGCCCACGATCCGCGCTTCCGCACCAACGGCGAGCGTCAGCAGCATCGCGACGCGCTGAACGAGGTGCTGACGGCCAAACTCGCCGAGGTCGACGGCATGACGTTTTCGCTCGAGCTGCTGAAGGCCGGGTTGCCGTGTGGGCCCGTGCTCGACACGGCCCAGGTACTCGAAGGCGAGCACGTCAAGGCGCGCGGCATGATCATCGAGAAGGACTGGTACAAAGGCACCGGCACGCCGATCCGGCTGTCGCGCACGCCGGGCGGGCTGCACTCGGCGCCGCCCAAGTTCTCGGCGCACGCGCGCGAGGTGCTGGCCGAGCACGGCTTCGACGAGG
>JBKJYG010000454.1:0-2958 GCA_046715905.1 Hyphomicrobiaceae bacterium
TTCTTGCTGCGGCCGCCAAGGCCTATCCCGAACATCTGCGCGAGGTCGTCACCCGGGCAGGAAACACGGACCTGCCTGACGCCGATCGCCTTGTCGCCCTCGAGAAAGGTTTTTTTGCTCCGGGCCATGATGCGCGGGGCTGGCTCGACGGCTGGCATCCCAACGTCAGCCCGGCGCAGCGCGCGGCGGCGGCCGCCGTCAAGCAGTCCGACTGGTGGGGAGCGGGCCGGGCGCCGATCCTTGACCTGCAGGCGGAGTTTGATCCCTTCAAACCGCCGGCGGCGGCGCGCCAGGAGATGAAAGCCGAGTTCGGCGATCGGGTGACGATCGAGGTGATTGCCGGCGCGAGCCACGCCTTGATCCCCGAGCAGCCCGCCCGTGTCGTGGCGGCACTCGCTCGATGGATCAGGACGCTGCCCTGAGGGTCTCGCCTGCCGATCAGGCCCGTTTCGGGCCGGTCCACGCGGTCAGGACGCGCTGCAAGGCGTCCGTTTCCTCGCTGACATTGGGAAGATTGGCGGCGAGGCGCCGATAGCTCTCCGCAGCAGCCTTGTGATAGCCGCCATGCGTGTTCATGTCGGCTAAGCCTTCGGCCAGATCCTCCATTTCGACGGCCCACCGTGCGGCTTTGTCATCCAGCTCGGGTGCCGCACTGCGCACGCACCCCAGGAGCCCCGGTCGAAGAGCATCGATTTCACCGACCACGCGATCCAGGAGACCCGCCTGCTTGGCAGCGGCAAGCACGTTTATCAGCAGAGCGGTTGCCCCTTTGTTGGCGGCCGCAAAGAGTACCTTCATCTCGGTGGCCTGCGTGCGCCCCGTTCCCAGGACAATGACGGACATCTGCTCGCTGGCCAACGCCGTGAGCACCTTTGCGCCAGCGCCGGACACATAAAGCCGCGTCTTCATTTTGCCGCCTGGCGGAAGGCCAATGATGCCGCCGTCGGAATACGAAGCTCCCGCCGCTTCCACGATATCGGCGATGCGGTTGGATTTCGACGGCGTGATCGAGTTGCAATCGGCGTAGTGGAGATGTTTGCCTTCAAGGCTCTCGGCGACCGCCACGGCCAGCGGTTCGGCCTGATCCGCCGGCACGATCGACATAAAGGTGTCGGCGGCGCTCACCCCCCCGGCCAAGTCATCGACCAAGCGCACACCCGCCGTTTCAGCGCGCGACCCGGTCCGCTCCGAACGGCCATTGAGCGTCGATACGACCTCAAAGCCACTGCGCTTGAGGTCGGCTGCAACTCCGGTGCCCATGTGGCCCAGACCCAGGACGCCGATGACGGCTGGTTTCGTGACGTTGGTCATGGAGCACCCATTTGCTGCGGCGCGTCAGAGTAGCGAACTTCCACGTCAGTGAGAAGTCGAAGCGGGCGAGGAGCGTTCTTCAGCCGGCTCTGGACACCTGTTGCGGCTCTGTCTCCGCGGCTTTCGGAGGCGCGATGATGGAACCCCAGTTCTCATGGAAGCGGCGTAGATTCTGCCGGGTCACGTCGGCATAGGCGGTCGCGCCCATGACCTCGAAGACTTCGAGCGCGGGCACCAAGGCCCCTGCTGCGGCCACCCAATGGCGTCGCCGATCGCCCCGTTCGCCAAGCCTGATCAGCGCCGTGCCGAGGTTCATTTGCGTGATGGCCCACTTGAGAGGCTCGGTCGCCTGGGTGAAAACTTCGATCGCGTCATTATAAGCCGAAATTGCTTCAGTGAGATGGTCGGCTGACGGCTCGCGATCGCTCAAAGCGGCGAGGGCATTACCGAGATTGAGTTGAACAAAGGCCCATTTCTGCGGTAGCTCCGTCCGCACGCACGCCGCCAGCGCGGTCTTGAATGCCGATACGGCGCCCGCAAGCTGATCCCGTGCGCGCTGTTGCTCACCAAGGCCCAGCAACGCCAGGCCGAGGTTGAGGTGGGCGTCGACCCAGGCCGGCGGATCAATGTCCCGAGACAAGAGCTCGATCGCCGCCGTATAGGAGTCGGCAGCCTGCGCCAGCAAGGACGGATCAGCCTCGCTTTCCTCGAGCGCCAACAGCGCCTGCCCCAGACCCAGGTGTGCAGATGCGACATCGGAGGGCGCGCATTCAGGCGACAGATCGCGCAAGGCGTCACGGAATGCCTCAACGGCTTCCTTCAGCCGGTCCGCCATCTTCTCGCGCTCTCCAGAGAGCATCAGCGTGCGGGCAAGACGGATCTGTGCGATCGACCACGTATGGGGATCGTCCTCGCGCCGCGCCGACGTCAGATATTTGCGGAAGGCGTTGGCGGCCTCCATCAAACGCTGGGCACCCGGAGTTTTTTGACCGATCAGGAACAGAGTGTTGGCGAGACCGAGGCTGGCCTTTGCAAAGCTCATCGGCTGGGCCGCCGGCACGATGGTTTTGAGTATCTGACTGTAGATCGCCAGGGCTTGGTTCAAGATGTCGTCATCTCTCGACCTGGCGCCTTCCAGATGCAAGGCCTCGGCACGCTGCAGGTGATACCCGTCGATGCCCTCGCGATCCGTAGACGGCAGGCACAGGGCCGCCTCCGAAAACAGCTCGGCAGCCGCCTGATAGTCGAGTGCCGCGATGCAGAGTTGGGCCAGACGGCCGGCAGACGCGGCCTCCTCGACCATTTGCGCGGAGAGAGCGGCGACCTCCTCGTGCAGCCGCTCCTCGATCCGACGCCGGCGTTGGCGCAATTCCCGCCGCACCTGCCGCAGAAGGTCCATCGCGGTGACGAGATCGCCATCGCTCAGTGCATTGGCGGCTTTGCTCTTCAAGCGGCGCAAGTCAGCATCGTCATTGGAAGGCCTCAGCAGTTCCGCCCGCGCATCGCTGATCCATGCCGCCATGTTTTGCAGCCGCGACACGATTTCGTTCGGACCGACGCTCTGCGACTGCAAGAGGTGCAGAATGCGTTCGACCGAAGCCTCTCCCAATCCGAATCGCTCACGCAGTTCGGAGAACAGTGCTGGCC
>JBKJYG010000455.1:0-5742 GCA_046715905.1 Hyphomicrobiaceae bacterium
GCCGGCCAAGCCTTGACGCTCTACCGGCTGCTCAACGCCCGTGGAAGTGGAGAACTCGACGGCTCGGCCATCGCCACGCTGTGGTCCGAGCGAGCGGGCCCGAAGCAGCCATCCTGAGCGAAAGCATAATGGGCTTGGTCGTGGCGCGCGCCGTGCGCGACCCAGCGGCTGGCCCCAACGCGGAATAGCATGACGCAACCGACACAAGTCACGGGTGGAGGGACGGGTCTCGTGCTGCCGGGCGGGGCGGCCCGCGGGGCCTATCAGGTGGGCGTGCTCCGCGCCATCGCCGACCTCCTGCCCGGACAAACCTGCCCGTTTCCCATCCTCATGGGCGCCTCTGTCGGCGCCATCAACGCCGTCGTCCTTGCCTCCCATGCACGCGATTTTCAGCGCGGCGTCGATCAGCTCGTCAGCTTTTGGAGCACGCTGTGCACGCGCGACATCTATCGCACGGACTTGGCCGCCGTGCTCGGCTGCGGCTTGCACTGGGTGCTGGCGATGACGCCCCTTGCGGGTCTCGGCATCCCCGCGCCCCGCCACCTCCTCGACAATGCCCCCCTCCGCGCGCTGATCAGGCGCTCGCTCGAGTTCGATCGTATCGAGGACGCGATCGCGTCTGGTGACTTGCATGCAATCGGCGTCACAGCCTCATCCTACGGTCAGGCGCGCGCCGTGACCTTCTTTCAAGGTGTCGGACGGCTGGAGCCTTGGCAGCGTGTTCGTCGCGAAGGACGGCCGGCGCGCATCGGCGTCGAGCACCTGATGGCCCCGACGGCTCTGCCGCTGGTGTTTGACGCGGAGCGGATCGGCGACGACCACTACGGCGATGGCTCGCTGCGTCTCGTGTCGCCCCTCAGCCCCGCAATCCACGCCGGCGCCGACCGCGTCCTGGCGATCGGGGGTCCGTGACGGTGGCCTTCGGGCGTGGTTGCCCCACCGGGCGGTTATCCAAGCCTCGGCGCGATTGGCGGCTACATGCTGGACACCCTGTTCATGGATAATCTCGATGCCGACATCGAGCGCGCGCGGCGGGTGAACCAGACCCTCGCTCTGTTGACCGCCGAGCAACGGGCGGCCACGCACCTGCGTTCGCTGCGCACGCTGGTGCTCGAGCCGACTGAAAACGTCCGCGAGCTGGCCCGCCGGCATGGACATGAAATGCCATGGTCGATCCGCATGTTGCTGATTCGGCTCGGACTGTGGGGCGACGATTGGCGGCTCGCCAGCTATCTGCTGTTTGAACCCGGATACTGCCGGGCCCTGATTGATTTGGGCTATCGCGATGCCTTTGACCGACGGGACGAGCTGTTGGGCTTTCTGAGGGGTGCAGATTAACCTCGACGGTGGCCGGCGAGCCTTTTTCACGAAATCGTGATTACACTCGATGCAGCGATGTCGCTCCCCAAATGTTCCTCCCTCAGAGGATTTCAAATAGTGAGGTCGCATGCGTACTGCTCTCGTGTCCAAGATTTCAATCGGGCTATTGCTTTTGTCCGTAGCCCTAGCCCCGCCCTATGACGTGTTAGCTCAGAGTGGCGGCGGGGGCGGCGGCGGCGGTGGTGCAGGTGGCGGAGGAGCTGGCGGCGGGGGAGCTGGCGGCGGTGCATCCGGCGGCGCGGCCTCATCGGGTGGAGCGGGAGGTTTGTCGGGCGGTGCGCCGGGAGGCGGCCTGTCGGGTGGAGGACCGGGGGCAGCGACACCCGGTCAATCTCCGAGCTTCTCGCCGACATCTCCGTCGGCGACCGGGGTTCCGAACGCGAACTCGAATGCGACCACGAACAACAGCTCAACGGGCCCCGGAAATTCGGCGACCACCGGAACCCAATCAGGGTTCGGTCAAACCTCCGGTCGCGTTCAAGGCGGACCGAATAGCGGCGGAGTGCAGACACCAGGCGTCGGCAGCACGCCGCGAGGGAACCGCCAAGGTGGGGGTGGCAATACCCTTGCGGATTGCATGGGATTCTGGGAGGCCGCGACCCACATGACCAAAGCGCAATGGCGCACCGCCTGCCAACGCACATTGAATGGCAATGCGCGGCCGACGGAAAGTGCGGCGAAGGGTAACGATGCGATGGGGCTGGGCTTAAGTGCTCAGCGCAATCTCACCGATCCGGCAACTGGAGAGGTGACGCCGGCGGTCAAACGCCGTCGCGGTGGGTAACCCCTTTCAAGTTCTTGGGTCAGATGAACGGCAGGGGTCGCGTGAGCGGCCCCTTTTTCGTTAGCCCTGCACGCCCGTAACCATGGCCAAACTGCGGCGCAACGACCATAGCGGTGCCAATTGAGACATGCTAAGCAGCCTCGAAGGCGCGTAAAACTCCTTAAATACGATGGGAAAGAGACATGCGGGGGCTGTTGGCCATCAGCCGCGCGATCGATGCCATGGCCGCGATCTTCGGCTGGATCGCGACGTGGCTCGTCCTGCTCGCCTGCCTCGTCAGTGCGGGTAATGCATTCTCGCGCTACTTATTCAGCATCAGCTCAAATGCCTATCTTGAAATCCAATGGTATATGTTTGCGGGCATGGTCCTCCTCGGGGCGCCGCATGTCCTGGCGCTGAACGAGCACGTCCGCGTGGATCTCCTCTACGGCTGGGTGAGCGAACGGACCCGCCTCTGGATCGACCTGTTTGGATGCGTCTTTTTCCTGATGCCGATCTGCCTGCTGCTGGTGTATTTCACTTGGCCGTGGTTCGTTGAATCGCTGCGCAGCGGTGAACTGTCGAGCAACGCTGGCGGCTTGCCGCGGTGGCCGGTGAAGATGTTGCTGCCCCTCGGCTTCATTTTGCTCGCAATTCAGGGGATCTCCGAATTCATCAAGACTTTCGCCGCGCTTCGTGGCGTCTTTAAACTCGAGCACACGTATCAGGCGCCCCTGCAATGATCGTTCACCTTTTGACGGAATACATGGCGCCGGCGATGTTCGTCGGGCTGATGGTTTTTCTCATCATCGGCTACCCGGCGGCGTTCTCGCTGGCCGCGGTGGGTCTCTTTTTCGGTTTCCTCGGCATCGAAGTGGGACTGATCCGGTCTGATTTTCTGGGCAACCTGACCTTTCAGTTGTTCTCGGTGATTTCGAACGATCTGCTGCTTGCGATTCCGTTCTTCACTTTGATGGGTGCCATTCTCGAACGCTGCGGACTGGCCGAGGATCTGCTCGATTCCATTGGCCAACTGTTCGGGCCGGTGCGCGGCGGGCTCTCGTATGCGGTCATCATCGTGGGCGCAATTCTGGGCGCGATAACGGGAACGGTAGCGGCATCCGTCATCGCCATGGGCCTGATCTCGCTGCCGTTGATGGTGCGATATGGCTACAACATGCGCCATGCGACGGGCGTGATCGCAGCCTCGGGGACCATCACCCAGCTCATCCCGCCATCGCTGGTGCTGGTCGTGCTCGCCGATCAGATGGGCAAATCCGTCGGCGATATGTACGCCGGCGCGATCGGGCCGAGCATCGTGCAGACGCTGATCTTCATGGCCTGGGTATTCATTCTGAGCCTTGTGAAGCCCGAGTACGTACCAGCCTTGCCGATGTCGGCACGCACGTTGTCGGGCCGGGCGCTGTTGTGGAAGTGCATGAAGGGCATAGTGCCCTCCCTTGTGCTCATCTTTCTCGTCCTCGGCACCATCCTGATGGGCCTCGCCACGCCGACCGAAGCGGGTGCGATGGGAGCCGTCGGTTCGTTCGTTCTGGCCGCTATGAACCGCACGCTGACGTGGAAGCTGACCTATGAGGGCATGCAGACGACCATGCGCATCACGGCGCTGGTCGTCATGATCCTGATCGGCGCTCGCGTCTTCAGCCTCGTGTTTCAGGGCGTCGGCGGCAAAGAATGGATCGAGAACATGCTGGCCGGCCTGCCCGGTGGCAGGGTCGGGTTTTTGATCTTCACCCAGATCTTCATTTTCTTCATCGCGTTCTTCCTCGATTTTTTCGAGATCGCGTTCATCATCGTGCCGTTGCTGGTGCCGCCGGCCGAGAAACTCGGCATCGACATCATCTGGTTCGGCGTTCTGATCTGCGCCAACGTCCAGACATCGTTCATGCATCCGCCATTCGGTTTCGCACTCTTCTACTTACGAGGCATAGCCCCGCCAGAGGTGAAGAGCTCCGACATCTACTGGGGCGCGATCCCCTGGGTCATCCTGCAGCTCCTCATGGTCGGAATTCTGATCTTCTGGCCGGGTCTCGTGACCCACTGGCTCGACAAGCCGAAGGCTGTCGATCCGAGCAAGATCGAACTGAAGCTGCCGAAAATCGAGATGCCAACGTTGAGTTTCCCCGGTGCGCCCAAGTAGCGGGCACGAAGCCGCCGGGCGCGGCGGCGTCTGAACTGCCAAGACAAACGGCGCCGGGAGTGATCCGGGCGCCGTTTTCAGTTTAGGCTACGCTTCAAAATCAAAGCTGCTTCTTCGAGTTCTGGATGATCATGTAAGTATCATACGTGTAGTCGGCGACCTGATACCAGGTGAACCACTCGGTGCGGGCCGCCTTCACGGAATCGTACACCTTCTTGAAGTCGGCGTTCTTGGCCGATAGATCCGCGTAAATTTCATGGGCCGCCTTGAACGATGCGTCGAGCACATCCTCGGGGAACTGCCGCAACTGAACACCAGCGCCCAGGAGCCGAAGGAGTGCCGGCGGGTTCACGGCGTCGTATTTGGCATGCTGCCACATATGCCCTTCGACCGATGCGGCCGCCAGGGCTGCTTTATAGCTCTTGGGGAGCGCTTCGTAGTTTTTCAGGTTCATGAAGAGGTGGCCAGTGGCGCTGCCCTCCCACCAGCCGGGATAGTAGTAATATTTCGCGATCTTGTGGAATCCGAGCTTCTCGTCGTCGTAAGGGCCCACCCACTCGGTGGCATCGATCGTACCCTTCTCCAGCGCCTGGTAGATTTCGCCTGCCGCCAACTGCTGCGGCACCATGCCGAGTTTCTGCACAATCGAGCCGGCGAAACCGCCGATGCGCATCTTGATGCCCTTGAGCCCTTCGGCGTTCTTGATCTCCGAGCGGAAGAAGCCCCCCATCTGCGCGCCGGTATTGCCGAACATGAGACTGGTCATGTTGTACTTGGCATAGAAGGCGTTCATCAGCTCGGCGCCGCCGCCGTGATGCCACCAGGCATGCTGGCCACGGGGATTGAAACCGAATGGAAGCGCCGTGCCGAAGGTAAAGGTCGGGTCCTTGCCCCAATAGTAATAGCTGGCGGTCTGGCACATCTCGACGGTGCCGTTGGTCACCGCATCCTGCGCCTGCAGGCCGGGCACGATCTCGCCGGCCGCAAACGGCGTAATGGTGAACTTGTTGTCGGTCAGCTCGGCGATGCGCTTGCAGAAGAATTCAAGCGAACCAAACAGCGTATCGAGCGACTTGGGAAAACTCGACGTGCAGCGCCACTTCACCTCGGGGTTGGACTGTGCGATCGCAGGTGCCGCCACCCCGCTCGCTGCGCCGATGAGGCCGCCGGCCGCCCCGGCTCGGATGAGCTTTCGCCTGTCGATGCTGGTCATAGTTCCTCCCGGGTTGTGATGCCGTGGCGCTGATGGCCCGGCCCGGCGCCGACGCGGCGGACGGTGATCGATGCTAACCCAGTTTCCCGCCCGCAGACAACGGCGCGGTCGAGGCCGCGCCGTCAAACCTGCCGATCAGCCCTTATTGAGGGTCGACGCCATGAACGCGTCGAACGGCAGTTCCGTGACCTGCCACCAGAGGTACTGGTCCTTCTGGACAATAAC
>JBKJYG010000456.1:0-3858 GCA_046715905.1 Hyphomicrobiaceae bacterium
TCCACGGCTCAACGTGGACGCAGACGAGCTATTGCTACCTCGAGGATTTGTTCGTCGACCCTGCGGCGCGGGGGCAGGGGGCGGGGCGGGCGTTGATCGAGGCTATTTATATCGAGGCCGATCGCCGACACTGCACGCGAACCTACTGGAGCACTCAAGAAACCAACACCCGTGCGCGCGCGCTCTATGATCAACTGGCGACCAAGTCGGCCTTTGTTCAGTATCGCCGCTGAACGCGACCGACCAGCAAAAGCGCGCGGAGCTTGTTACCAAGGTCAACCAGAGCCCCAAGCCGAGCGAGGCTGACCGGCAGGTCGCGCAAAGTCTCTCGACCGCCCGCCCGAGTGGGTTATGACCGCCTCATGACGGGTCGGTAGCGACGGAGAGCAGCGATGAGAGTTCTGTGGGTGGTGCACAAACGAGGCCATGGATGTGCTCACACGCGCCAAAAAAAACGAAGCCATGCGCGAACGCTCTGCGCTAATCATTTCTTGCGGTCGGGGTAACTGCGCGCCATGCCGTCACGCACGTCGTTCTGAATCCCATATTGGGCGAACGGATAGCGGAAACCGTTGCGGGCGAGCGCGTGCATGCCTTGGATGGCCTTGGCCAACTGATCGGGGGGCAGCGCCATCAGCATCTCGTCATCGAGCACGCCGCCATAGCGCCGTTCCGCAAAGCAGGGGATCGACAGCGACGGCTCGCGCTTCGTCAGCGCGCGGCCCCAACTATCGGCGCAAGCGCTCTCACCGACGACGCCCCAGTCGAATTTCTTGTACCCCGCCCACTGCAGCCCATTGATGAAGTACATCATGGCGCCCGGCGTCGCGTAGAACAGGGCGATATCGGGAGGATCGAGCCGTCCCCCCGCCAGCGGCGAGATGGCGAGCGCCTGGTAGCGCCCATCCGGCACGCAATGCATGGCAGCCTGATGGTGCGCGGCGTCTTCTGGCGTCGAAAACCAGACCCCGACCATGTGCGCGCCCGAGTTCCATTTCGGATCCTTGGCGTTGCCCAGCCCGACGACGGCGCGGCATTGAGCCCCCACGAGATCTTCGGAGGTGACGCCAACCGTCCAGCCGAGGCGGGATGCCTGCCCCACCACCTGATCCAAGGTGTGCACGGCCTTGGGCCGGCGGATTTTCGGAATGGCTTCCATGTCGGCCGCGTTCTCGAACAGCTTCATGCCAAACGGGATCGAGCGCAGCTTGAGAAGCTGTTCGAGATCACGCGCCAGTTGAGCCAAATCCATCGATGCGCCGCCGTTCGCCGCGTCCAGAGCCGGGCTCATCGGGGGGACGGCTTGGGTTGCGGTCATGGGGTGTCCTCGCGGATTGATGGTCCCGCATGGTCCGGGCAATTGGCCTCCCCGTCAATGGAGGACAAGAGCCCCGCTCGCCGGTAGTCTCGCTGCTCACCTGGGAAGGGAGAACTTCAGCATGAGCAAGATCAAGCGGATCATGGTGCCGGGCCTGATGGCGCCCGTCAGCCACTACTGCCACGTGACAAAAGCGGGCCCGCACGTCTGGATCTCGGGGCTCGTCGGGATGCGGGAGGACGGCACATTGCCGGCGGACACATCGGCCCAGTTCGACGTGGCGATGGACGCCATGGAGCTGTGCCTCAAGGCCGCGGGCGCTGGTCCCGAGCAAGTCGTGAAGGTGCTCATCTTCATGACCGACGTCAGAGAGCGGCCGATGATCAATGCCCGGCGGGTGGCGTTTTTTGGTGACCACAAGCCGGCCTCAACGCTGGTCGAGGTCAAGGCCCTGGTCGATCCGCGCATGAATGTTGAGATCGAGGCCGAGGCATACAGGGGCTAATATCCGTTTGATGATGTGCAAACGACACATCAAATGTTGATATCGCATTTCCATGCGCAAAGATTTTACTGTGTTTCGGTACGAAAACCGTGTTCGGTATAAGTAGGGAAACAGCTACGAGCTGGCAACAGATTTCAGGTCTGAGTAAATCTGAAATAACACGGGAAGGAATGTCACCATGTTTTCACGTCGGAGCTTTTTTCTGAGCACCGCCGCCGCCGCTTCACTGGCGGCCACATCTGCTACTCGCGCCGAAGAGTGCCTCTATTTCACGCCCGACCGCCAGAAGGCCACGACCCCTGAGGCTGCCCTTCAATTGCTCAAGGATGGCAATGCCCGTTTTGTGTCCGGCAAGACGATCAATTGTGACCTGCTGAAACAAGCGCTGGCTGGAGGAACAGGACAGGCCCCGCATGCGATGATCGTCGGGTGCATTGACAGCCGCGCTCCGCCGGAACTGGTCTTCGACCAGAGAATTGGCGATATCTTTGTTGCTCGTATCGCTGGTAATTTTGTCAATGACGATATCGTCGCCAGCGTCGAATATGCGACCAAAGTTGCGGGTGCCAAGGCGATCGTCGTTCTAGGGCACAGCGACTGCGGCGCCATCAAGGCGGGCGTCGATGGGGCGAAACTCGGCTTGATCACCAAAATGCTGGAAAACTTCAATCCGGCAATCGAGGCGACGCGCGGTTTCGAGGGTGAACGGACGACCAAGAACAAGAAGTTCGTCCAGGCGGTCGCCGACATGAATGCTGTGCTGACCGCCAAGAAGCTGACCGAACGTAGCGAAATCCTGCGTGATCTGGTTGCCCAAAAGCAGCTCGTCATCGCGGCCGGCATGCGCGATATTGGGACGGGTGTCGTCACGTTTTTGACCTGAGCGCCCGGGGTCGGGCGGGTGCTACTGGCAACCGCCCGATCGCGCACGACAGCGTCATGGGTTGAGGGCACCGGCCATCGTTGAGCCCGCAGGTGACCTATGAGTCGAAACAAGACGCCCGACGCGTTGCGCAGTGCCCGCTGGTTTGGCCCCGACGATTTCCGGTCCTTCGGTCACCGCTCGCGTATGAACCAGATCGGTTATGCGGCCGAGGAGTTCACCGGCCGGCCGGTGATCGGCATCATCAACACGTGGTCGGACTTCGCGCAGTGTCATGCGCACTTCAAGACGCGCGTCGACGACATCAAGCGTGGCGTGCTGCAGGCGGGCGGGTTTCCCGTCGAGCTGCCGGCAATCTCGCTGTCCGAGAGCACGGTCAAGCCCACGACCATGCTCTATCGCAATTTCCTGGCCATGGAGACGGAAGAGCTGATCCGCTCGCAGCCGGTCGATGGCGTCGTGCTGATGGGGGGCTGCGATAAGACGACCCCGGGCCTCATCCTGGGAGCCACCAGCGCCGGGGTGCCTGCCGTGTTCGTCCCCGCCGGTCCCATGCTGCGCGGCAACTGGCACGGCAAGGTCCTGGGCTCGGGATCGGATGCCTTCAAGTATTGGGATGAGCGCCGGGCAGGCAACATCTCGGCCAAGGACTGGGGCGAGATGGAGGTGGGCATTGCCCGCTCCTACGGCGTGTGCATGACCATGGGGACGGCCTCCACCATGACCGCGCTGGCCGATGTCGTCGGTCTGTCGCTGCCCGGCACATCGTCGATCCCGGCCGCTGACAGCAATCATGTGCGGATGTGCTCGGCCGCGGGTCGCCGCATCGTCGAGATGGTTTGGGAGGACCTGACGCCCGGCCGGATCATGACGGCGCCAGCGTTCCGCAATGCCATCGTGGTGGCCATGGCGATGGGCTGCTCGACCAACGCCGTCATCCACCTGCTGGCCATGGCGCGCCGCGCAGGGCACGCGATCGGCCTGCCGGATTTCGACGCGGCCAGCCGCAAAGTTCCCGTGATCGCCAATATCCGTCCGAGCGGCGATACATATCTGATGGAGGATTTCCATTACGCCGGAGGCCTCAAAGCCCTGATGCTGGAAATCGCCTCGCTGCTCGATCTGTCGCAAGTCACCGTCACCGGGCGCAAT
>JBKJYG010000457.1:0-9354 GCA_046715905.1 Hyphomicrobiaceae bacterium
CGGGGCCCACCGAAACCCTGCGAATCCTCAGTCATGTGACGTCCTGATCGATGCCGGCATCGCCACCGAGTCTCTAAGAGGTTGTATGAGACACGGAAGGTCAGTGATCGGAACAGAATGTCGGGCATCGGTAAATAAACCGATACGATCGCCCAGCCGCATGAAGATACAGGTGGCTGCACGGTCGTCGCGCGACCGGGACGTCGTCGTGATCCGCTGGCGAGAGGATCAGACGCCTGGTCTCGGCAGGCGATCAACGCCTCGAGTTTGATTCGCCACATGCGGGCCAGCGCGAAGCCTCTTTCATCCCCAGAAATCTCACGCCCTAAGGTAACTTTGTCGCGCGTTTCACCAGTGGATCAGCGGCCGTCGAGGCTGGCCATGCCTGGCCCCGTGCTCTAGCTCTCGTCAGCTTGGGGTAAGCCAACTGACGCAAGGCGAGGCGCTGTGAACGTCGAATGACGATCCTTGATCGAATGCATGCCGAGGCCCGGTCAGCCACGCCCCGTAGCGATCCGTTGCTGGCGTGCTTTCAAACGGTGGCCGCGCATTATAACCGATCGGTCGCGGAAACCGTCATCACGGCTGGCCTGCCGCTCGAGCACGGCAAGCTGACCCTAGCCCTCATCCCGAAGGCCGCTGAACGCGTCGGCTTGCAGGCCAAATTGAGTCGCACGCGCATCCGCGAACTCGTCCCCCTCGCCCTGCCCGCCATTCTTTCCATGAAGGATGGCAGTCCCGTCGTCCTCATTGGGGGCCATTACTCCGACGGCTACCTTGTTTACTTTCCCGAGCACCGTTGCGAATACGTCGTCACATCGGAGCAATTGGAGCAGGAGTATGCTGGCTTCTGTGCCGAGATAAAGCCGGTCTTTACCGATCCGGAACACGAAAACAGCGCCGGCCCCGCAAAGCCAGGGGCGTGGTTTTGGGATGTCGTCAAGCTGTATCGGCGCAGCTATGCCACGGTGGTTCTGGCCGCGGTGATGATCAATCTGATCGCGCTCGCAAGCCCCCTGTTCTTCATGAATGTTTACGACCGGGTGATCCCGAACAAAGCCCTGGAAACCCTCTGGGTGTTTGTGATCGGCTTGGTGACCGCGCTGGCGTTCGACCTGCTGCTCAAGATCGCCCGCGGTCAAATCATCGATCGGGTCGGTCGAAAGGTCGATATCCAGGTTGCCTGCAACATCATCGAGAAAATTCTGAACACGCGGCTTGTCGATCGGCCCGCATCCACGGGGGCACTCGCCAACCGCATTCAAGAATACGAGATCATCCGCGAATTCTTTTCGTCGAGCACGTTGATGCTGCTCATCGACATGTCGTTTTTCGTGGTGTTTTCGCTCGTCATTTTCCTGTTGGCCGGCTGGGTGGTGATGGTGCCGCTGGCGGCGCTGGTGCTGGTGGTTGGCTTGGGGCTGGCCCTGCAGACGCGGCTGTCGCTCACGGTTCGCAAGGCGCAGGACGAGTCGGCGCTGCGGCATTCGGTTCTCGTGGAGTCGATTTCAGGCCTTGAAACCATTAAAAGCATTCGCGCCGAGGGACACATCCTGCATCGCTGGGAGAAGTATGCGAAGGCTTCGGCAGAAAGCTCGGAAGAAGCCAAGTATCTCACGTCAATCAGCTTGAATATCACGGGCTTTATCCAGCAGCTCGTGGCCGTGGCCGTGCTCGTGTGCGGGGTTTACCGGTTCGCCGATGGCAACATGTCCATGGGGGCGATCATCGCAGTTTCCATGCTATCCAGCCGGATGGTGGCGCCCTTATCCCAGATCGCAATGATGTTTTCCCGGTTCCATTACGTCAAACTTGCGTTCAAGCACTTCGACGACATCATGGCTAAATCCGACGAAAGCTTATCTCGTTCCGGCTTCGTCAACCGGCAAATCGCGGTTCCAACCATAGAGTTCCGCAATGTCGAATTCTCATACCCCGGCGCGACATCGCCCATCCTGAAAACTTTCAACGTCGTCATCCGTCCCGGCGAGCGAGTCGGCATCATCGGAAAAATTGGATCCGGCAAGACGACCATGGGCCGGCTGCTGACGGGCTTGTACCGGCCGGCCAAGGGCGAGATCCTGTTGGATGGCGTGGACATGCGCCAATATCATCCCCACGAGACACGGTCGGCGATTGCGCTCGTCGTCCAGGACGCCGATTTGTTTATCGGATCCGTGCGGGAAAACCTGATCATGGCCAACCCGACTGCCAGCGACGACGACATTGTCCGGGCGGCGCGGCTCGCTGGTGTCGATGCCTTCATCTCGGCTCATCCGCAAGGCTTCGACATGAACGTCGGCGAGCGCGGATCGAGACTTTCGGGCGGACAGCGGCAATGCGTGGCGCTGGCACGGGTTTTCTTGGGCGACCCGAAGGTTCTGTTTCTGGATGAGCCATCGAGCTCCATGGACCTGCAAACCGAGCGGCAGTTCATCGAGCGGCTGGCGAACGGAATTCGGCCGGATCAGACGATGATCATCGCCACACATCGTCAAAGCATGCTGAAACTGGTTGACCGGCTGATTGTGATCGATGATGGCCGCGTGGTCCGCGACGGTAGCAAGGATGCCGTGCTCAAGGGCTTAACCGATGCAGCCACCCAAAACGCCGCGGCAGCGAGGGCCTGAAACAACAGCGTTGGGCGGTGGGGCGGTGGGTGCCCTGCGCCGATTCAGCGCTCACGGAGCGCATTTTCGCGTGCTCTATTGATCGGCTTGAGCAGATACTGCATCACCGATTTTCGGCCCGTCATGATTTCAGCATTGCAAATCATCCCGGGTATAATCTGGTTTTCACCTCGAGTATTTTTCAGCGTCGTTTCCTTGGTCCGGATGACAACCGTATAATAAGCTTCTTTGGTATTAGGGTCGAACATGGTATCGGCCGACACCGTTCCCACCGTCCCTTCGAGCCCTCCATAAATTGAATAGTCGAAGGCTGTGATCTTGATCAGCGCAGGCTGCCCCGGGTGTATAAACGCAATGTCGCTTGGCCGTACCCGGGTTTCCACGAGCAAAGTGTCTTCCACCGGAACGATACTCAAAACCTTATCTCCTGGATTGAGAAACGCTCCTTGCGTGTTGACGTAGATCTCGTTGACGATCCCATCGACCGGTGAAACCAGATCCGTCCGACGAAGCCGCTCGACCGCCCCTTTGGTGGTTTCGAGCGCGACCGAAAGTTCGGCTCGCTTCTCGGTCATTTCAGCCATCGCCGTTTGCCGAAATGTAATCTTCTGCTCATCCACCTGCAGGATGGATTCGCGAACTCCGGCCTCGGCGCGGGCCTTTGCTTCCTTCGAAGCCCTGAGCTGGCCATCGGCTTCGGCGACGGCCCGTTGCGCCCGGATCAAATCAAGATCGGAGATGATCTTCTCGCTCGCGAGAGGTTGCACCATCTCCAACTCGCGCTTGGCCAGCGCCAGAGTTTCGGTAAAGCGTGCCACGTTGCTCGCAGCCTCGCTGAGGTCTCGCCGCTTTTGCTCGGCCTTCTCCCCGTGGACGCTGATGCGCGACTTCAAGCTGTTGATGCGGGCATCGAACAAATTCATTTCGCCGCGGCAGACGGCCGGCGCTGTCTCGATGATTTCGGTCGGACAGGCGTACTGTTGATCGATCCTCGCCTCGTTCTCCATCTCAAGACGGGCAAGTTGGGCTCTCAAGGATCGGACCTTCGCTTCGACTTCGCCTAAATGGGCGGAGTTTGGCGTCTTATCCAGCCGGACGATAATCTCGTCCTTGGCAACCCGCTGGCCAGCCCGGACGAAGAGCTGAGACATCACACCGGGCTCGGCGGTCTGCAGAATCTGGATCTTCTGTGCCGGGGTAACCCGTCCCTCGCCCCGCGTCACCTCTTCGAGTTCGGTCAGGCTCGCCCAGAGCAGGAAAAACAGAATGAGCGCCGCGACCAGATAAATGATTCGCATGCTCATGCTGCCTTCGTCGTCGGCAGCAGGCGTGCGGGCGCTATGAGCGAAGTTAGGCACGATTAGGGGTTCCCCGAACGAAGGACGTGCGCTGCAGCTCATACGACGACGCTGGTCGCTGCAGCGCCGTATCTGGTCAGTGCTCCAGGCACGCGCCAACTCACGCCGGCAAGGCCGTGGAAACGACTCGTGCGCTCTCTGATATCATAGAGCTTGGCACAACCAGCCTCTCCTCGCGCCGTCAAGAATTAAGACCGACCGATGAGTCTGAAAGGCAACAGCCTCCGCCCTGTCCGCCTGAGACGAAATGCCGGGACGATGCTCGCCCAGCGCGGGGGGCACCTGCTGCAAATAGCATGTTGGCGAACAGGCCCGCGCCTCGATTGGGTGGATGCGCGGCCCTGATTTCATGTTTGTGTCTTTCAGTGAATGACGGGATTCTTATGGGCCTTCGACCCAGATCGAGCATGTCGGCTGGTCTGCGCCTTTGGGCGGCGCTCGCCTTCGTATGGCTCGCGTCGGCAAGCCTCCCAGCGCGCGCGCTGACGCTGGAAGATGCAATCGTCTTTGCGCTCGAGTCCAATCCTGAAATCGGCCAGGCAATCGAAAGCCGCGCAGCCATCGGCTTCGAACTGCGTCAGGCGCGGGGATTGTACCTGCCTCGCATCGATGCCGAAGCCTCCACTGGGCCACGCACGCTCGATAGTCCCGGGCGCCGCGCGACGGGCTTCGACGATGATATCCTTCATCAGCGCGAAACGGGTGGCACCCTCACCTGGAAATTGTTCGACGGCTTCAACCGGGAGGCCCAGATCGAGCGGCAGGGCTTCCGTGCCGACGGCGCATCGTTTCGGATTTGGGAGCGTTCAGAGTTCATCGCGTTGGCGATCGCCAAGGAATTCTTCGAAATTCTCCTGCAGGGCCGTATCGCGGAGATCGCTGAAATCAATTTAGAATACCATCGGCGCATCGCCGACCGTATTCGCCGGGGCGTGTCAGGCGGCAGCCTCACGTCCGCAGACAACCAGCAGGCCCAGGAACGGTTGAAATCGGCCGAGGCGCGGGTTCTGCAAGCGCAAGATGAGCTATTACAAGCGCGCAGCCAGTTTTTCAGGCTTGTGGCTCAGCCGGCCTCCGGCCTCGGCGGTTTTCGGCCTTTGTCGGAGGCACTGCCGCGGAGTTTGGATCTGGCGCTGATCGCCGCTCGAACCGGCAATCCGCAAATCAAGCTTGCGGAAGCCGATCTCAACGCCGTGCACGCTCTCGTCAAGGCGGCACGGGCGAGACATCATCCCGAGGTGGTGCTCGAAGGCCGGGTCCGCAACGGCGTGGATCTGGATGGTATCGAAAACCGCACCGTGGACGCGCAGGCGCGCATCGTGACGCGCTTCAATCTCTTCAACGGCGGCATCGATTGGGCGGCTGAGCAGCAGCAGATCCGGCAGATGAACGAAGCCCGATTCAAGTTGCATCAGATCCAGCGCGAGGTCGAAGCCGCTGTACGCACGGCGTGGGACAAACGGATCAAGCAGCATGAACTCGTGACCACGCTGCGCGAACAAGCCCGCCTCGGAAAGAGGGTTGTTGATGCTTATGAAGAGCAGTTCAGGGCCGGCCGCCGGACGCTGCTCGACGTGCTGAGCGCGCAAAGCACCTATACCAATACGCGCGTGCTGGCGGAAATTTCGCACTATGCCGAGGTATTCGCTACTTATCGCGTCATGGCGGCGATGGGCGAGTTGCTGCCGGCGCTCGGTGTCCGAGCCTCGATCGCGCCTGCCGCGGAGGCTGGCCATCAAGCAGGGAGGCGCGATCTACCGATCAACGAGGCGATGCAAGATCATGCCAGCGGCCCGTACAAAGCCCCCAGCATCGGCGTCTGGCACACGGTGCGGTCAAAGTAGGAGGTCGGGCACGCGAGGTCGATCGTTCGGACCGCCCTTGCTCTTGGTAGAGCTCACGTTGTAGGATCTGACTATTGCCGCACCTGGTTCTCTTGCTGGAACTGAGCTATGCGTCCGCCTTGCTCACACGTTGTATTCAGTTGTTTTGTACTTGCTCAGATTGCTGTTCTGAGCGGTTCGTCGGCTGCCCAGTCTCCGCCCCCTACCGCCAACGAGATTCTCGACGCGCTCAGGGCGCCCGCTCTGACGCGCGGGATCAGGCAGGCCCCAACCGGAGAACCTGCCACTAATGCGGTGCCATCCGCGGCCCCCGGCACTCAGAAACTTCTCGAAACCCTTGTTGCAAAGTCCAGAACCCGCGGGTTATCCGAGCCAGAGCTCGATCAGCTGGGCGTGCTGGCCGAGAAGAGGCCATCGATCGATCTCACCATTTATTTCGACTTCAACTCGGCCGTAATATCTCCGCGCGCCTTGCCCACCGTGATGGCTCTGGGGCAGGCCTTGAGCAACGGCGAGGTCAGAAGCGCCAAATTCCTATTGGCGGGTCATACCGACGCCAAGGGGAATGCCGCCTACAACCAGGCGCTGTCTGAGCGCAGAGCGCAGGCTGTGCGCCGGTATTTGGTCGAGCATTTCAAATTGCCATCCGAGAAAGTTGCGGCGGTTGGTTTCGGCAAGCAGCGCTTGAAGATACCAAAGCAACCTTTCGCCGATGAAAACCGGCGCGTGCAGGTCGTAAATCTGGGCGATGCCAATCCCTGAGCCTGAGCTTCCGTCAATCGTGCAACCTGGGGCGGGCGGACTGCGATGAGCAATGGTTCCTCGACCCTGGGTCGTTCCGGGCCTCCCCTCTCTTCGCCGGACCGTGTTCCCGTGCGGTTCACAGCGCTTCCCCAAGGAACGCAGCTTCGGCATTACATTGTTCATGAAGTGCTGGGCGCCGGTGGATTCGGCATCACGTATCGCGTCGAGCACATAACTCTGAGAAACAAATCTTTTGCGTTGAAGGAATTTTTCCCGCGTGACTTTGCCTATCGCGAAGGTACGACCGTCAAACCAACGGCCGACGGGTCAGAATTGTGCGGCTTCGGCCTGAAGCGCTTTCTCCAGGAAGCCGAAACGCTCGCGATTTGCACGCATCCAGCCATCGTTGACGTCGTCGATTATTTCGAGGCCAACGGCACCGCATATGCGACGCTTGAATATGTGCAGGGTATGCCGTTTGGTACTTGGCTGACGCAACTGCGGCGCCCTCCGACCCAGGCAGAACTGGACGTCATTGTTCAACCCTTGCTGGACGCCATCGAAGTCGTTCACTCCCACAAGATGTTGCATCGGGATATCGCGCCCGACAACATTCTCATTCGTCCGGACGGCATGCCCTGTCTGATAGACTTTGGCGCAGCAAGATCCGAGATGGGCGAAAGAGCTGAACGGACCGCCGCTATCGTCAAATTCGGATATTCTCCGCCCGAGCAGCATTTGGGAGACGCAATCCGACAGGGTCCTTGGACCGATATCTACGCCATGGGCGCAACGCTCTATCGCGCGGTGACGGGGAAACGACCTCCCGACTCGATGCGACGGTTGAACGGCTCTGTGACGATGCCTCCAATGGCGAGCCACCTCGTATCCCACTACCGGCCGGGTTTCCTAAACGCGATCAATCAGGCGCTTGAGCTTGAGATCGGCGCGCGCCCGCAATCGGTCAGTGCCTGGCGTGCGGCGCTGATGGACGATGACCGCCATGTACCCGCTGTTGGGCCGAAACCGGACACGTCTTCAGACGCGCACTCAAAGCATGCTTCCACTGTTGCCGATCGGAAGTCTGCATTGCACGGCTCCGATATCAGGACCGTAGTACCCCGGTCCAAGGGGCACAGGCCCGGCCGACAAATCATCGTCGGGCTGGCCGCCATTTCCGCCTTGGCCGGCGCGCTTTCCTGGCGCTACGGTGCGGCACGCCCGAACGCGACGCATCCAATCGATCCAGTTCCTGCCGTGTCGGTCCCCGCGTCGACGAACGAGCAGACCGCGTCGGCTCTCCCGATCGTGCCGACCGTACCGGCATCCGAGATGCCTTTGCCCCAGCCAGCGCTCCCCGCGTCGGCCAGGCCGCCCGGTCACAGCGTTGAGACGCCAAGCACACCCCAGCCGGCGGGGGCGGATCGCATCGGCGCCAAAAGTCAGACGGCCGAAGACTGCGCATCCAATGAACCGGATCGGAAGTTGGCCGCGTGCCTCACGCTCGTCTTGTCGACACCACCGACCGATGTGCGGGCTCTCTACCTGGCCCACGTTGAACTTGGGCGGGCACGGCGGCTCAAGCGCGACGGCCAAGGCGCCCTCCAGGCCTACGATGATGCCATCGCGCTTTCGCCCGATGCTCCGGAGGCCTTCAACCATCGAGGCATAACGCGAACCGATCAACGTCAATGGGAGCAGGCCGTCAAAGACTTCTCCCAAGCCATCGAGCGCAGGGGGGATTACGCTGAGGCGCTCAACAATCGCGCCTGGGTCTTGCTGCAACTCGGGCGGGCAGCCCAAGGCCTTGAAGATGCCAACGCGGCGGTTGGCCTGCTTCCCGACAAGGCCTACGTTTGGAACACCCGAGGCCAGATTCATGAGCGGCTCGGCAACAGGCAGCAGGCCATCGATGATTATCGAAAATCCCTAGACGTTGACCCTGTGCATCAACCGAGCTTCCAAAGCCTGCAGAGGCTAGGTGTAAACAGGTGAGCGGACAGACGTCGCCCCTAGGTCGGTGAGAGCATTGCGCGGCGTGGCGTCCGCGAAGCGACGAAAAGAGTGCAGCGAGGTTGTAGCGATGTTTCGATTACGCAAAATCGTCGCGTTCATCATGCTCCTGTTTGTCAATTTGACCATCGTTGCAGGCGACGCGCTGTGTCAGGGCGGCAATGGCCAGGGCGGGGCGGTTCGCGCCGAACTTGAGCCAATGTGGCAGAGAACAACCAGCCTGATTGAAGCTGGCAAGTACAAGCAGGCCGAAGCCTCGGCACGCCAATCCGTGGCTCGGGCCCAGGCTCTTGTCGGCGCCGATCATCGCGCCGCGTCACGTGGCTACCATGATGTTGCACGGGCGCTGAATTTCCAGGGCCGCTATCGAGAAGCGCAACAGCTGGCCCGCCGCGGGCTTGCCATTCGAGAACGCGATGTCGGTCCCGGGAGTGAGCCGGTGAGCTGGTCCCTGGCGGTGCTTGCAATCGCTCTGGGTCGGCAGGGCAAGGATATCAAGGCGGAGGCCGCATTCCGGCGGGCCATCGCCATTAGAGAAAAGATTGATGGCAATCAGAGTAGCGACTACGCCCGGCTCATCCGATTTTTGGCTTGGCACTACGACGCGCTCGGTCGCATTCGGGACTCAGATCCACTCTTCAGGCGCTCCGCAGAGCTGATGCTCAAGGTGCACGGGGCTTCCCATATTGAAACGGTGCGAAGCCAGATCGGCTTGGCGAAACTCAAGGAGCGTCTTGGCCGCTATGCCGAGGCGGAGCAGGAACT
>JBKJYG010000458.1:0-8583 GCA_046715905.1 Hyphomicrobiaceae bacterium
ATCGAAGTGCCGGATCGGACGCGACGTGACGTCGATGCCCTGCACGCTGGTTACCGGACCCGGCGCTGCACCCCAAGCCCGCCAGGAACCTCCGGCCACGCCCGCGACGATGACCGCCGCAGCAAACCGGCGACGGGACAGGCTCACTCGATCAGGCGGGCCGTCAGCCATGCGGATTGGTCTCAGCGAGGGCGCGAAGGGGGCGAGGATCGCTGCTCAATGTGCGCTGCGTCGTGCAGCCGGGCGCGGCGATCTGCTGGCCGCCATCTTTTTTGCCTCGGCCGGCGTTTCCTCGAACAGCTCCACGAGCTTGTCGGTCATGGCGCCGGCGAGTTCGCTGGGATCGGTGATCGTCACGGCGCGCTGATAGTACCGTGTCACATCATGACCAATGCCGATCGCGATCAACTCCACGGGAGAGCGGGTTTCGATCTCCTCGATGACTTGCCGCAGATGCCGTTCGAGGTAACACCCGGAATTGACGGACAGCGTCGAGTCATCGACGGGAGCGCCATCGGAAATCATCATCAGGATGCGCCGCTGCTCAGGGCGCCCCAGCAATCGATGGTGCGCCCACGCCAGAGCTTCGCCATCGATGTTCTCTTTCAGGAGACCTTCGCGCATCATCAGCGCCAACGACCGTTTGGATCTGCGCCAGGGCGCATCGGCGGTCTTGTAAATGATGTGCCGCAAGTCGTTGAGCCGGCCGGGACTTGCGGGTTTGCCAGCGGCGAGCCAAGCTTCGCGCGCCTGCCCACCCTTCCAGGCCCGGGTTGTGAAGCCCAAAATCTCAACCTTGACCCCGCACCGCTCGAGCGTGCGCGCCAGAATGTCGGCACAGCAGGCCGCCACCATGATGGGACGGCCGCGCATGGAACCCGAGTTATCGAGCAGCAGCGTGACCACGGTGTCCTTGAAGTTTGTCTCGCGTTCGCGCTTGAACGAGAGCGCGTGCATCGGATCGATAATAATCCGCGTCAGCCGCGCCGCATCGAGCATGCCTTCTTCGATATCGAAATCCCAAGCCCGGTTCTGCTGCGCCAGCAGCTTGCGTTGCAGGCGATTGGCGAGCCGCGATACCGCACCCGACAGGTTGCGTAGTTCCTTGTCGAGGAAGGCGCGCAGGCGCTCGAGTTCCTCGGGTGTCGACAAGTCGTCGGCATCGGTTTCCTCGTCGTGCGCGCGACTGAAGATTTTGTATCCGTGCGCCTCGGGATTGTTCAGGACGTTGGTATTCGGCCGCCACGGCTCGCGTGTGTCGGCCATGTCATCGCCTTCGGAATCAGCGTCGAACTCATCGGTGTCGCTGGCATCCGAGGCCTCGGTCGTGTCACCCTCCTCACCTTCGGCGCGCTGCTCGTCCGTCTCCTCGTCGTCCGCATCGGGGTTTTCCCCGTTCTGCTCGGACTCGGATTCTCCGCCGTCGGGTTGTTCCTCGTCGTCCGAGTCACCGTCCTGTTTTTCGCCGTCCGACAACTCGTCCGAAAGCTCGAGCGCCCGGAGCATGTCGCGCATCACGCGCGCGAAGGCTGCCTGGTCTTCGATCGCCGTCTCAAGCCGGTGAAAGGCTTCGCCTCCCTTCTCCTCGACAAACGGTCGCCAGACGTCAACCAGCGCCTTCGCCGATTGAGGGGGCCCTAGGCCCGTCAGCCGCTCGCGCACGAGCAGGGCCAGCGCATCCTCGACCGGGGCTTCCGACCGCTCGGTCACCGCGGCGAAGCGCCCGTGAGCGTATTGATCCTCGACCTTTGCCGTCAGATTGAGCGCCATGCCTTGCATGCGATTGGCGCCGATCGCCTCGACACGGGCGCGCTCGGCCGCTTCGAAAACGGACTTGGCTGGCCCGGACGACGGGCAGAACCGGTTGTGAAGCTTATTGTCGTGCCGCGCCGCTGTCAGGGCGAAACTGTCCGCCCAGCCCCGAATGATGGCAATCTCCTTGGCTGACGGCACGCGCGATGGCTCAGGAAGTTGCACCGCTTTGCCGTCGAGCTCCGGTTTCCCCGGAGCGTAATTAACCTGAAGTTCGTCATCGCCCGAAATCGCGCGCACCGCCAGGCCGAGCACACGCTTGAACGGCTCTGAGGGCGCTTCTTTCTTTTTCGGAGGTATGGCCATGGCGGGAATGCACTCTTTGAGATTGGATCGACTCTGCGCCAGGAACGTTATGTTCCTTCATAGCGCCTCGCCGCCTGCGCAAACGATGCGCGGATGGTGATTTGAGGCATTCGTTTCCTTCGCCTCGGAAAGCGGGGATCTCCGCGCGGCGCCGTCTCAGCTCAGCGCCACATTAGCCGCCGACTCGGGCAGCTCCTCACCAAAACAGCGCTGATAAAACTCGGCAACGAGGGGGCGCTCGAGTTCGTCGCACTTGTTCAGGAACGTCATCCGGAACGCAAACCCGACGGATCCGAAAATCTCGGCATTCTCAGCCCATGTCAGCACGGTGCGGGGGCTCATCACAGTCGACAGGTCGCCATTGATGAACGCCGAGCGCGTCAAATCCGCGACGCGGACCATATTGTTGATGACCTTCTTTTTGGCATCGCTCTTGGCAAACGACTTGGCCTTCGAGAGCACGATCCCGACCTCGTCGTCGTGCGGCAGATAATTGAGTGTGGCGACCACGGACCAGCGATCCATTTGACCCTGGTTGATCTGTTGCGTCCCGTGATAGAGCCCCGACGTATCTCCCAAGCCGATGGTGTTGGTGGTCGAGAACAGCCGAAAGGCAGGGTGGGGGCGGATGACTTTCGATTGATCGAGCAGCGTCAGCTTACCCGAGACCTCCAGCACGCGCTGGATGACGAACATCACGTCGGGTCGCCCGGCGTCATACTCGTCGAAGCACAATGCCACGTTGTTCTGCAAGGCCCAGGGCAGGATGCCTTCCCGGAACTCGGTGACCTGCTTGCCGTCCTTGAGCACGATCGCGTCCTTGCCCACGAGATCGATGCGGCTCACGTGACTATCGAGGTTGACGCGGACGCACGGCCAGTTCAGGCGCGCTGCGACCTGCTCGATGTGGGTCGACTTGCCCGTGCCATGGTAGCCTTGGATCATCACCCGGCGATTGTGTTTGAAGCCAGCCAGGATCGCGAGCGTGACCTCCTTATTGAAGAGGTAATCGACATCGAGATCGGGGACATGCGGGTCTGCCTTCGAGTAAGCCGGCACCTCCATATCCGAGTCGATATTAAACAGCTGACGCGCGGACACCTTCATGTCCGGCATGCCGGCAACTCCGGCTTGAGCTTGGGCGCGCATGTCTGGATTCCTGAAAGTTCATTGCCTCGATGGCAGCGGTCACAAAGTCGCGGCAGGCGCCAAAACTGATTGGTGAGTTGGACGCAGCTCAGACGAGCCCAACCTGCTTTAGATAGTTATAGGCTTGGATAATCTCGCGCAACTTCTCTTCGGTTCCGCGATCCCCCCCGTTTGCGTCGGGATGATGTCGTTTAACCAAGTCCTTGAAGCGCGCTTTGATGTCGATTTTGGATGCCGTTTCGGGCAAATGCATCGTCTGTAGAGCTTTTCGCTCCAGCGGCCGCAGCGTCCGGGAGGGCGCCTTGGTGGTCGCCGAAGTGTCAGACGTATCGAAAATTTCATGCGGGTCGGCGCCGTTGGACCGGGCAAATCGGGCGGACCGACCGGGCTTTGGCGCATCATCACGGCCAGCCGCCGCTGCATTCTCCCCGAGCTTCCAGGTGGGTCGGTGCCCCGTCATCGCACTTTTCTGGAATTCTTCGACTTCAGCGTTGCTCATGCCGTCGAAGTAGTTGTAAGTCGCGTTGAATTGCCGCACATGGTCAAGGCAAAACACGAAATACTCGCCGTCCCGTCCCCGCCCCTTGGGGGCTCGGTGCGCGCCGGGGGCATGGCATCCTTTCCAATCGCAAACATGCGTTTGCGCCGACGCCGCCGCCGGCTCTCCGCGTTTCACCCGAATGGCGTCGAAATATTTTGAGTCGAGTTTCATCTGCCCCAAAGTATCATCTTAGACGGCGCCCGCGCACAAGCGCCGCAATGCCCCACGCCTCAGCCAAGCCCAAATGTGCGCCCGAGCTCTAAACGTTCGGCGACATTATACGCTATTTGCAAACGTTCGAGAGGAGCCTCCTGTCCACATGATGATTGAAAATAAAATGCGTGAGGCTTTGCTCATCGCTCTAGAGCCGACGCGTCTTGATCTGATCAATGACTCTCACCTGCATGCCGGCCATGCCTCGTCCCCTCAGACGGGTGAAAGTCATTTCAGGCTGCTGGTGGTATCCAGAACCTTCGAAGGGCGCTCGCGTCTTGACCGGCACCGGATGGTAAACGAGATCCTGGCAGACTTTTTGAGAGATAAGGTGCATGCGCTGGCGGTCAAGGCTTATGCTCCGGGCGAGACCGTGCGCTAGACGCCAGTTACCAGCAGCGGAAATCGACGATGCCAACTGACCGCACTGCCGCCATCGCCACGAAACTCGCCACAGCCAGGCGCGAAGGCACGCGTATTTCGCTGTCCGTAGAGGAGACGCCGCGCGACTTCGCGGAGGGCTTGCGCATTCAGGAGGCTGTGGTCGCCGCTATCGGCAGCGACATTGTCGGCTGGAAGGTGATCGAGCTGCCGGAGGGTCAGGTCCTGACTGCCCCAATCTTGCGCTCGGGTGTCGTTGCCGCGGGCAGCACATGGCGGGTGGGAGGACCTGAGCCCGCCGGTATCGAACTCGAGATTGCATTCCGAATGGTGCGCGACGTCCCAGCAAGCGCCAGCGTGTCGGACATCAGGAGCGCGGTCGACTGCGCCATTGTGGTTTACGAGCTCTGTCAGAGCCGGCTGCAAAATCCAGCGGATCAGCCCCGGCATGTCGCTTTGGCCGATTGCTTCTTCAATTCGGGTGTGGTGCTCGGGCCTCTCGTCCCCGATTGGAAGAGCCAGGATTTAAAGGGCCGTACCGGCCGGTTGCTGGTCGATGGCCAGGTGCGCGCGGAAGGCAAGAGTCACGATCCCCTGAGGGCGCTCGAATGTCTTGTGCCGGCGCTGGCGGCGCGCGGCAAGGCCTTGAAGGCTGGCGATGTGGTGATCACGGGCAGCCTGATCGGACTCTGCTGGCTCACGGGGCGGCATGCCCTCGAGGGCGAGATCGAAGGCATGGGAACTGTCACGCTGGAGCTGCAAGCCGCCGGTTGACACTTTAAAAGCCATCGCGTTCGCTTGGTGTCGGCGGCGCCAAGCGCCGCACGCGCACGGCCGTGATCCGGTTGCGGTGTTTGCGGGCAATCTCGAACCTGTAGCCATGGAACGTGAAGGCTTGGCCGGCGTCGGGGATGGTCTGCGCTTCGTGCATCACGAGCCCTGCGACCGTCGTCGCTTCTTCATCGGGCAGATCCCAATCCATGGCCCGATTGAGGTCCCGCAACGCAACCGTCCCCTCTACGCTGACCGAGCCGTCCGATTGCGGGCGGATCTGGGCGTCGGCCTTGTCGTGCTCGTCGGTAATCTGCCCGACGATTTCCTCGAGAATATCCTCCAGCGTGACGATGCCCTGAACCTCGCCGTATTCGTCGACAACGAGCGCAAGCTGGGTGCGGCGCTTCAGGAATTCCGCGAGTTGGGCCTTGAGCGTGGTGGTTTCCGGCACGAACCATGGGGGCGTCAGGATGGCCTCAATCTGCAACTGATCGGGGCTCCAGCCGTGTCCCGTCACGGCCCCGAGCAGGTCTTTCACATTGAGGATGCCGACGATGTTGTCCGGCTGATCCTTCCAGACCGGCAGCCGTGAATGCCGCATGTCCAGCGTCTGATCGATGATCTTCCGAGCCGGATCATCCGCATTGACGGTTTTCATCTTGGTCCTGTGCACCATGACATCGAGGACCTGTAGCTCCTTGAGGTCGAGGATGCCGCCCAGCATCGCGGCGTCGAATTTGGCTACACCACCGCCCAGCTTTCGCAGCTCGATGGTGCCCCGTATTTCCTCGTCGGCGGCGAGAATATTTGCGGCATCGTCGCGTACCGAGGGCGTGAGCTTCAGCAGCGCGCGCACGATCATTTGCATGGTCATGGTAAACGGCGTCAGCACGACAATCAGCGTGCGCATGATGGGGGCCACGAACAGGGCGGCCCGGTCGGGAGAGGCCAACGCATAGGTCTTGGGCAACACAGCCGAGAAAATGACGATCAGGATCGTCATAACGACGGTCGAATAGAACACGCCCACCTCGCCGACGAGCGTCACAGCGAGACTGGCCGCAAGAGCTGAGGCCAACACATCGACGAGCGTGTTGCCGAGCAACACCGCGCCGATCAGTTTTTCGGGGGATCGCAACAGGCGGGCGACCAGGGCTGCCTTGTGATTGCCCTCGCCTTCGAGTGCATGCATCCGCGCTCGCGACGCTGCGGTCAGGGCTGTTTCGCTACCGTTGAAAAACGCAGAGAGAACCAGCAGCACAAGAATGGCTGCCAGGATGAATACGATGTCATAAGCCATGATTTACCGCGATTTTCCCGATCAGGAGCGCTCTGATCTGACGTGATCAGCCTCCGCAGAGGCGCGACTCATAGAATTGCGATGGTCGCGCATGGGGACCACTGAGTTTTCGTTGCCGATCATAACGCCAACTCGCCTTGCACGAAGTCGCGCAAGGGGCCTGGCTCGACCTCGCGTGTGATGAAGGCTTGGCCGATGCCACGTGCCAGAATGAACGTCATTCGCCCGCCTCGCACCTTCTTGTCCTGAGACATCAGCTTCAAAAGGATCTCGAGATCTGGTTTGTCCGGCCCTTCCATATGCGAAATTCGCGTCGGCAGACCGACGGCACGCAGATGCCGTTCCACGATTGCAGCCGTATTCGGTCCGCAATGACCAAGGGCTTGCGAAAATCGGAATGCCTGCGCCATGCCGATCGCGATGGCCTCGCCATGCAGAAGCCGGGACGAGTATCCAGCCCAGGCCTCGAGCGCATGCCCGAAGGTATGCCCCAGATTGAGCAGCATGCGATCGCCCATCTCGGTTTCGTCGCGCGCCACAATCAAAGCCTTGGCGCGAACGCTCCGTTCCACCGCCTCTGTGAGCGCCGCTGTCTCGTTGCCGAACAGCCGAGGCCAATCGCGATCGAGCCACGCAAAGAAATCGTCGTCCCCGAGCAGCCCGTATTTGACCACCTCGGCATATCCCGCCCTCAGTTCTCGCTGCGGCAGCGTTGAAAGTACGTCCGTATCGGCCAGCACCAGGCTCGGCTGGTGAAAAGCACCGACCAGGTTTTTGCCGGCACGCATATTGACGGCTGTCTTGCCTCCGACGGAGCTGTCAACCTGCGCCAACAGCGTGGTGGGGATTTGGACGAACCGCATGCCGCGCCGCGTCACGCCGGCGGCAAAACCCGCCAAGTCTCCGATCACGCCGCCGCCGAGCGCCAACACGAGATCTCCCCGTTCCAGCCCGAACTCGATCAGGCTGTCGCAGACGGACGTCAGTTGGGGCAGACTCTTCGTCGCTTCACCGGGAGGCACGACGATCGTGCCCGCGTGCCGGTTCTGGCCGGCAAGGCTCCTCTCCAGCCCCGCGAGGTAGAGGGCGGCAACGGTTTCATCGGTCACGATGGCGCATTTGGCTGTGCCAAGTCGCTCTGCGATGAGCCGTGGGGCCTCCGCCAGAAGGCCAGAGCCGATGAGCACGTCATAGCTTCGCTCGCCTAACGAGACGGGCACGCACGCTCGTGCTTTCGTGTCGACAGGGTCGTTGCCGGGGGTTGAGAGATTGGTCATGACCGGACCCAGCATAGCGCGTTCTGGCGCATCCGTTGAAGCCTTTGCCGGAATTTCAAGTTGGATCCTGGGCTGAGGCAGCCGGATTGCGTGTCCGAACCAGCGGCGACGTCGCCAGAATGACCAAGATTTCGGCCACAATGACGTCATGAGCGACGTCGCGACTTTCAAAAACAAGATCCGCTTGCGCATAAACCGGATGTCGAATGGCCATCAGCTCACGCATGACCGCCTCGGGATCGGGCGTTTTCAGAAGCGGCCGGTCCGCGCGTTTCATGACGCGCCGCATCAGCACCGGCAGGTCGGCTTTGAGCCATAGCGACACGCCCTGTGCGCGGATGTTCGCGCGTGTCTCCTCGTTCATGAAGGCGCCGCCGCCGGTCGCTAGCACTTGCGGGCCATTCTTCAACAGCCGTTGTAGAACCCGCCGTTCGCCGTCCCGGAAGTCGCGTTCGCCATGCGTTGCAAAAATGTCGGCGATCGACATGCCGGCGGCAGCCTCGATTTCGTCGTCCGCGTCCACGAAGGGGAGATCGAGAGCATGCGCGAGCCGGCGTCCGACCGAGGATTTGCCGCATCCCATAAGCCCGACCAACACCACGGACCGGCGTCCGAGCGCCGTCTTGATGTCAGCCCGCGCTTCACGCCGTTTGGTGACGGCCGGCGCCTTCGGTTGGGTTCGCTTCATCGACTAGGACCGAATCATTTCACTGGCGGGCTGTCAACATCCGCATGCAGCTCTCTTCCCTGATCTGGCGATGTCTTGGCCTTTTAACATTGCTTTAAAAGGTTTAGAGCTTGTTCGTTCAGAACCGAGGTCACGCCAGAAC
>JBKJYG010000459.1:0-3267 GCA_046715905.1 Hyphomicrobiaceae bacterium
ACCGCACACCTGCACCCGCATTCGGCTGTCTCCGGCACCTACTACGTCGACGTGCCGGACGGCGCCAGCGCCATTCGGTTCGAGGACCCGCGGCTTTCGATGATGATGTCGGCACCCCCGCGCAAGCAGACAGCCCGCCGCCCGCTGCGCACGTTCGTCTCGCACGAGCCGAAGCCCGGCACGCTGTTGCTTTGGGAAAGCTGGCTGCGACACGAGGTGCCGGTCAACACGGCGCGTCAGCCTCGCATCTCGGTGAGCTTCAACTACCGATGGGGAACAGCGCGCGAGCCTGATCGAGACAGGCCCTGAAGCCGCCGAGGTCGTCCATCCGAGGTTGCACCGCCGCGGGGTCGGGGTTGTCGATGATGACCCCGCCCGATTGGGCAATGGCAATGGCAATCATGAGGTTCTCCGCTAATCCGAAATCCTCGATGGCGATGTCGGGCCGGTCGCAGTCGCACCGGCCCAGAGTTTCGATCGCCTGATGCTGCCGCCAGTAACGGGCCCGGGCCGCATAATCGCCGGTAACATTGGTGTAGCCCAGAACCGGGCGGCCGAGCGCCCGCATGTAGCCGACCTCGAAAGCGGTACCCGCGTCCATCGAGGCGCCCCGGAAGGGTGTCAGATTGGCGATGAGGAGATCGCACGAGCGCATCAGTGCTTCGTTGGCGATCGCAATGCGGCTGGCCTGCTCCGATGCTGGCAGCCCCGTGAGATCCAGCCCCGCATCGAGGGGGAACACGCCCTCGAACCCGGCCAGCGCCGCAAGCTCGGTTTTGCGCTGTCCAGCCACGCGGGCGTCGGGCAGGAACACCTCGGGCCCGGCGAGATAAATGCGGTAGCGGTGATTGGGATCGAAACCCGGCACGCTCATCGCTTCTCCAGCTTATGCAGCCACCCAATCGTGATTTCGACGGCGCCGTACTCGTCGAGATCGGAGTGCCGCCCTTCCGGAAACAGCACGAGCTTCTTCGGCTCATTGGCCCGGGCAAACAGCGCGGTTCCCATCGTTACGGGAATGATGCCATCACGCTCGCCATGCAACACCAGCACGGGAGCCTTGACCTGGCGGATGTACATGTCGCTCTCGTACCGATCGGAGATCAGGGCGCGGACGGGGAGGAACGGATAAGTGCGGATGCCCATTTCGATCACGGACGTATAAGGTGCATCGAGCACCAGTGCCGCGACCTCTCGCTCCACCGCCAGTTGCACGGCGACGCCCGACCCCAGCGATTCCCCGTACAGGACGATGTCTGAGGCATCCAGCCCCTGCTGGCGAAGCCAATCGTAGGCGAGCTTGGCATCGGCAACGTTGGCGCGTTCGGAGGGTGATCCGGTGCTTCCGCCATAGCCGCGATAGCCGATCATCAACAGGCCGAGGCCGGCCCGGCGGTAGCGCTCGATGCGGCCGGCGCGGCTCGCCAGATTGCCGGCATTGCCATGGAAATAGAGCAGCGTCGGTTGCCCCGGTTGAGCCTGCAGTCGCCAGGCGATCAGCCGCTCGCCATCCGGCGTCGGCAATTCGTGTTCCGTCACGCCAGACAGGCCCACTGACGCCGGCGCGACGCGGCGGACGTCGGGCACGTACATCAGCCGCCGTTGGCCGAGCCAAACCGCCATCAGGATCAGCCCGTAGAGGGCGATCAGAACAACGGCGATCTTCAAGCCCATGGGCACGATGCGGGTTCCTGCCTTCGCGGGCTTCAAGCGATCGTGGCCACGCGGTCGCGGGTTGTCCACCAGACCGCGCCGCACACCAGCATCGTCGCGATCCCGCAGAGCGCCATGGTACGCATCGCGATGGGCGAAGGCACACTGTCGAAGAGGACCCCGGTCATGTAATGGCCGATCATGGAAGACCCGATGAAGAGGGACAGCACGCCCGTTGCCCGGCCGCGCACGGCTGGCGGTGCGATCACGTGCACCAGTGCATACTGCGTGGCCGAGAAGCAAGCCGCCGCCGCACCCATCAACAGCAGCGCCACGGCGGTTGACTGGACCTCGAGGTGGAACGAGAGCGCAAGCATCAGGAGCAGCATCGCCAGCGTGCCTCCGAAGTAGGTGCGGAACAGCGTGCGCTCGCTGCCCAGAATGCCGAGCAAGAGGGCTCCGATCGTCCCGCCCACGCCGTCGCAGGCGGACAGGGCCCCCACGAGCTCCGGCGGCAGCGAGAAGTCGCGCTGCGCGATCACGGGGATCATGGTGGTGAAGGGAAAGCAGAACAGGTTGTAGGTCAGCGTGACCCCCATGATCACCGAAAAGCGGCGGTTGAAGATGAGCTCACGCGGCACGTGGAACGCGGCCAGAACGCCGCCTTGGGACCGTATTCCGCCGTCGGTCGGCAGCGCCTTCGGCCGGCCGAGGCGAGCGGCCAGGATGAAGCAGGCGGCGTAGGCCACGGCGATGGCGCAGTAGATGCCCGAAATCCCGATCGCCTGATACGAGGCGCCGCCGATCAGGGGGCCGAGCGCGCGCGTGGCGTACATGGTCGAATTGTCAAAGCCCAGCGCCGACGCCACGCGGTCCGGTCCCGCGGCATCGACGAGCAGGCGCCGCCGCACCGGCATGTCGATGGTCCAGAACGCACCGGACACCATGGTCGCGACCGCAACAGCGGTGTAGCTGGCGTGGCCCAGGCCGGTGAAGATCGCCATGCCAGTAGCTGTCAGGCACACGACGGCCGTTGCCGCCATCAACAGCCGTCGCCGGTCGAAGCGGTCGGCCAGCACGCCCATGACAAAGCCGAGCAGCACATACGGCATCATGCGCAACACCGCGAGGAGCGCGACGAGCTTGGGCGATTGCGTCAGCTCATAGGCGAAGATGCCAAGCGCGATGAACTCGAGCCAGCGGGCGATGCCGGTGAGCGCGCCGGCTGCCCACAATCGGCGGTAATCCGGGAAGACGAAAAGCCCGAGCGCGCGTGGACGAAGCAAACTCACGGCTCGGCTCTCATGGCGACGCTCCCTGACGCTCCACCTTAGCGCATATGGGCGTGGGGTTCAGCGCCCCTTGAACCGAGGCGGTCGCTTGCCCAAAAACGCCGCCGCCCCTTCGCGATGATCCTCGCTCGTCGTTGTCAGCACGAACTGATCGAGATCCATGTGGGTGGCGAGGTCATCAAGGGCTCCGGCCAGCCGATTGATGGTGGCCTTGGTCATCTTCACGGGCAACGGCGGCTGTTCCGCGATGCGCGTCGCCAGCGATAGGGCCGTGGCCAGCGCCTGGCCCTCGGGCGCCACCTCCTCGATCAACCCCCAGGCC
>JBKJYG010000460.1:0-4442 GCA_046715905.1 Hyphomicrobiaceae bacterium
ATGATTGAATTTGCGATTGACCGCGGCATCCCGAAAATTGATATGGGGGCCACCACGTACGCTGCAAATCTGTTGTTCGGATGCTGTATTGAGCGGCTATGGCTTTACTTTCGATTTTGCGGAGGGATTGCCAATTTTATGACACGACCGCTACACGCCCTGTTCGACTTCGAGCGGAACGACCCCGAGCTGATGCGCCTTCAAAGCCGCATCCTTTGATCATCCTGGAGCGGTGATGACTCCGACCGCCTGGCTGCTGCTGGCAGCCATTCTCGTACTCGATACGGGCTCGCACCTGTGCCTCAAGGCGGCCTCGACCGCCAGCTTGCAGCCGAACCGTCCCCCCATACTGGCGTTGCTGAGCCAGCCTTTGCTCTGGCTTGCCGTTGTCTCATTCGTTCTTCTGTTCATAGTCTGGATCGGCTTTATTTCGCTGGTGCCTCTGTCGCAGGGTGTCATGGCCGGGAGCATCACGATCGTCGGGGTCATGATCGGGGGCCGCATTTGCTTCGGAGAGCACTTGACCCTGGCCCGCACGGGCGCCGTCGCATTGATCTCGCTCGGAGTGCTCCTGGTTGGTCTGGGGGCCTGATGCGTAAAATCGTTCTGCTCGGCTTCCTGCTCCTGCTCGTCATCGACACAGTTTCCAACGTGCTGATCAAGCTCGCCGGCGACCGCATTGGCAGCTTCGAGGCGACCGCAGCCTGGTTGACCGGCGTTTCGCGGGAGCCGATCGTGTTGGCGGTCATCGGCTGTTATCTGCTTGCGTTCTTCACCTATACGACGCTTTTGAAATATGCCCCCGTCGGCCCGGCTTATGCCGCCGTGCACGGGCACGTCGTCAGCGTGCTCTTGATCTCGATCGTATATTTCGACGAACGCCTGACACTCGTTCAAGCGTTCGGGTGCGTGTTGATTGTCGGCGGAATCCTGCTGTTGGCGTTCACCGAAGAGGTTTAGCGCGACGTCAGCTTAGAACCGGTCGATGGCAAGCAAGGCCGCAATCGCTGCAAGGGCAAGCGCGCCGAGCCAAAGCGCCAGGCGTTCGCTGCGGGTGCGGCGGGCATTCGCGTCGGCAAGCCGCTGGATCGTCGGCTCATCGAGCCGGACGCGCTGCCCGGCCATCTCGCCCACGGTTTGCAAGGCACGCGCGGCCTGCCCCATGAGTTGCGGCAGAGTGCCTATGGCGAGGCTCAGATCGCCCACCCCTTCGCGCGCGTCCCTGAGCACGCCTGCGGCCCCTGCGTGAACTTCGATCCATTCCCGTGCGATCGGCTCGGCGGCCGTCCACAGGTTGAGCGAAGGATCGAGCTGACGGGCGACACCCTCGACGACAACCATCGTCTTCTGCAGATTGATCAGCTCAGGCCGCGTCTCCATGTCGAAGACCTCGGTATAGGCAAAAAGCTGACCGAGCAGGTCGGCCATCGATATCTCATCCGCCTTGCGGCCATGGATCGGCTCGCCGATGGCGCGGAGCGCCTGGGCAAACACCTCGACAGGATGGTGCGGGGGGACGTAGCCCGCCCAGTAGTGCACTTCCGCGGCGCGCCGGTAGTCCCGCGTAATCAGACCAAACAGGATCTCCGCCAGAAATCGGCGCTCCTTGAGCCCAAGCCGCCCCATGATCCCGAAATCGACGGCCACCACGGTTCCCTCGCGATCGACGAGAAGATTGCCCTGGTGCATGTCGGCGTGAAAAAAACCATCCCGCATCGCATGCCGCAGAAACGAGCGCAGCACCGTCAGCCCGAGCGCTTTGAGATAGTGACCGGCCGCACTCAGTCGAGCCTCGTCGGCGATCGGAATCCCGTCGATCCATTCCAAGGTCAGCACGCGCCGGCCGGTGCGCTGCCAGTCAACGACCGGGACGCGGAACTGGCCGTGCTCGAGCTGGCCATCGTTCTTGATGTTGTCAGCCATCTCCGAGATGGCCGCCGCCTCCAGCCGCAGATCCATCTCGAGTTCGGTGGTCCGGGCCAGCGTCTCGACCACCGCCGACGGCTTCAGGCGGCGCAGGGCGGGGTTGTAGCGTTCCGCCAGCCGAGCCGCAAAACGGTAACTCTCGAGATCGCGGCGGAAGCGCTGCTCGATACCCGGCCGCAGAACTTTTACGGCCATGGTTCGCTGGTGACCGTTGGCGTCCAAGGCAATCGCCTTATGCACCTGGGCGATCGAGGCCGCCGCAACCGAAGGCCCAAATTCGACAAAGCGATCTTCCAGCCGGCCGCCCAGCGCTTCTTCGACGGCCGCTCGCGCCTCGCTCATCGAGAACGGCGGCAGACGGTCCTGCAGTCGCCTCAAATCCCGCGCCAGCGGCTCGCCGATGACATCGGCCCGCGTGGCGAGGAACTGACCGAGCTTGATGTAGGAGGGTCCAAGCGCGGCCAGCGCTGCCGAGACCCGTGTCTCCCGTGCGCGGCCGATCTTGAATGGCCAAGCCGCCAGCCGGATCGGCAACGTCAGCGCGTGCGCGATCCGCAGGGGCAGGGGAACCGCCATGCCTTTCGGCACAAACCGCACGCCGTGCTGCGCCAGCACGATGCCGGCGCGGGCGAGGCGCATGAGGTTCATGGCGGCGGTGGCCACGGCGGGACATCCGGTCGGTAAAATCTGCGGCGCGGCTCGATCGCATGACGTTAGGGGTTCGTTCTTGACGTGAACTGGTCATGGGCGTCAAGAGGCGCGCGCCCGACGAGGCGCACGATCGGCGTTCGAGGTGTACAACAGGTGTTCAAGGGCGCACTTGCTGCTGACGCGCTGGCTGTTAACCTGTTTCTCAAACGCTCGTGACCGCAGTCGGGGAGATCTGAATTGGCGATCCGTAAAAGCAGCGCCGTTGCACGCACACCAGCCCAACGCAAAGCTCAGCCGGCCAAGGCCCGCTCGACATCGGGCGCGGCCATCCCCAAGGTCAGCCCAAAAGCTGAGGCGCGGGGTCAGCGACCTAATCCGCTGCTGAAGCCCTGGCGTGGTAAATTCGGGTTGCCCCCGTTTGAGCGCATCCTGCCCGAACACTTCCGCGAAGCCTTCGATTGGGCCCTCCCGCGTCATGCCGCCGAGATCACAAAGATCGCCAACGCTGCGGGCGAGCCCACGTTCGCGAACACGATCCTGGCGCTGGAAAAGGCCGGACGGCCGCTGACGCGCGTGTCGCGGATTTTCTACAATCTGGCCGGCGCCGACACGAACGAGACCTTGCAAGCCGTCGAACGGAGGATGGCGCCGCGGATGGCCAAGCACCACAGTTCGATCCTGCTGAATGCGAGCCTGTTTCGTCGCGTCGAGACCCTGTTTGAGCAACGCGACAGCCTCGGGCTCGACGCCGAGCAGAGGCGCGTCCTCGAACGTTACCATGTCGGTTTTGTTCGCGCAGGCGCGAAGCTTGGATCAAAGCCCAAGCAGCGGTTGGCGGCCATCAGTGAGCGGCTGGCCACGCTGGGCACGACATTCGCCCAAAACGTCCTGGCTGACGAGCAAGCCTTCCGATTACCGCTGAACGGCGAGGCGGATCTTGCCGGCTTGCCGGAGTTCGTACGTGCCGCTGCGGCACGCACGGCCAGCGATTTGCGGCTCACCGGTCACGTCATCACGCTCGCACGCTCCAGCATTGAGCCGTTCCTGCAGTTCTCGACGCGCCGCGATCTTCGCGAACTGGCATTCAAGGCCTGGTCTCACCGCGGCGAGAACGGCGGCAAGCACGATAATCGCGCCATCGCTACTGAAATGATAGTGCTGCGCGCGGAGCGGGCCAAGCTGCTTGGCTATGCCTCGTATGCCGAATACCGGCTCGACGACGCCATGGCCAAAACGCCCGCCAATGTGCGGGACCTGCTCGACGAGGTCTGGACCGCCGCGGTGGCCCAAGCCGGCCGCGAGCGCGAGCGGCTGGAGGCCTGCGCTGCTCAGGAAGGCCAAAATATCCGAGTCGAGGCATGGGATTGGCGGTATTACGCGGAGAAGGTCCGAAAAACCCAGTACGACCTCGACGAGGCGGAGATCAAGCCCTACCTGCAGCTCGACCGCGTTGTCGATGCGGCTTTCTATACCGCCAAGAAGCTGTTCGGACTGACATTCAAGGAACGCGCCGAGCTGCCGCGTTATCACCCCGACGCACGCGTTTTCGAGGTCTCCGACGCGCGTGGCCAGCATGTCGGCATCTTCATGGGCGACTACTTCGCCCGCCCATCCAAACGCTCGGGCGCGTGGATGAGCGCTTATCGCGGTCAGCATCGCTTGGAAGGCGAACAAAGGCCGATCATCGTCAATGTCATGAGCTTTGCGCGGGGATCTGAAGACGAGCCGACGCTGCTCTCGTTCGACGATGCACGGACGCTGTTTCATGAGTTTGGGCACGCGCTGCACGGCCTGCTGTCCGACGTGACCTACCCGTCGATCGCCGGGACGGCCGTCACGACCGACTTCGTCGAACTGCCGTCGCA
>JBKJYG010000461.1:0-6380 GCA_046715905.1 Hyphomicrobiaceae bacterium
GCCAGGAGCACAGCGAAACGCTGAAGACGGCGAGCTATGCCGCAGCCGCGGGCGGCGTCACCACCATCGTCGCCATGCCCGATACGGAGCCGGTGATCGATCAGGTCGCCCTCGTCGATTACGTACAGCGGCGGGCGCGCGAGCGGGCCATCGTCCATGTGCTCATCATGGGGGCTGTGACGCGCGGTCTGAAAGGCGAGGAACTCGCAGAGATAGGCCTGTTGCAGCGGGCCGGCGCGGTCGCCTTCACCAACGGTAAATCATCGATCGCGAACACACGCGTCATGCGCAACGCGCTGCTTTATGCCAAGGACTTCGGCGCGCTGATCGTGCATCATACGGAGGATCCGCATTTGTCGGCCGACGCGGCCATGAATGCAAGCGAGATCGCCACCCGCCTCGGCTTGCCGGGCGTGCATAAAGCGGCCGAGGTCATCGTGCTTGAGCGCGACGCACGGCTGGTCGAGATCACCGGTGGCCGGTATCATGCGGCGACCATCACCTGTGCCGAGAGCCTGGAGGTCGTTCGCCGGGCCAAAGCCGCCAAGCTGCCGATCACGTGCGGCGTCTCGATCAATCATCTGACGCTGAACGAGAATGATATCGGTCCCTACCGTACCTTCTTCAAAGTGCGTCCGCCCTTGCGCAGCGAGGAGGATCGGAAAGCGATGGTCGCCGGGCTGGCCGCCGGCGAGATCGACGTCATCGTGTCGAGCCACGATCCCCAGGATGCCGATGTCAAGCGCCGGCCGTTCGCAGAAGCAGCCGATGGCGCCGTCGGCCTGGAGACGCTGCTGCCCGCAGCGCTGCGGCTGTTTCACAATGAGGAAATCAGCTTGATGGCGCTGTTGCGGGCGCTGACCATCAACCCGGCCAAGCTGTTGGGTTTAGACAGCGGCCGTCTCGACAAGGGTGCGCCGGCCGACATCATTCTGTTCGAGACCGACGTGCCGTGGGTGGTTGATCGCGAGCAGTTGCGGGCGCGCTCGAAAAACTCGCCGTTCGACGAACAGAAGGTGCAAGGCCGTGTCCTGCGCACCATGGTTGCGGGCCGCACCGTGTATCAATACGGTGTCGATATCCGCGCGTAATCGGCGGCCGAATCAGCGTCTGCTAGCGGTCATTTCATGAGCCTTGCCGTTTCACTGCTGATTGCCTTTGCGATTGGATACGCGTTGGGTGCGATCCCCTTCGGGTTGCTTCTGACGCGAGCCGCGGGGCTGGGCGACGTACGAAATATCGGATCGGGCAATATCGGCGCCACCAACGTGCTGCGGACGGGTCGCAAGGGTCTGGCCCTGGCGACGCTGCTGCTCGATGGGCTGAAGGGAGCAGCGGCGGTTCTGCTGGCGCGCCAACTTTGGGGACCTGATGCGGGGATCGTCGCGGGACTGGGTGCCTTCCTGGGGCACGTCTTCCCGGTGTGGCTCGACTTCAAGGGCGGCAAGGGCGTCGCCACTTACATCGGCGTTCTGCTGGCCATGAGCTGGCCCGCGGGTCTGCTGTTCTGTGGGGTGTGGATCGCTGTCGCCGTGCTCACTCGCTATTCGTCGCTGGCCGCTCTGACGTCCGCGGTCCTCATTCCGATCGCGATGTCCGTCGACGGATGGGGGTTGCCGGCCATCGAAGGTTACGGGGGCCCCGCCCTGTCCATAGTCATGACCTTGTTGCTGTTCTGGACCCATCGCGGAAACATCACGCGCCTGATGAGCGGGAAAGAGAGCAAGATCGGTGCAAAGTCCTAGCTCCCGGGAACGCTTTGCCGATGGGGCCTTCAGCCCTGCGCCGCTTCCGCAAGCCAAACTCGACGACCGTCAGCGGATCGCCTGTCTGCGGCTCATCCGCTCGGACAATGTCGGTCCGGTCACGTTTCGCGAACTCATCAACCATTTCGGTGGAGCCCAAGCGGCATTGGAGGCTTTGCCCGAACTGTCGCGACGCAGCAGGGGCAAGCCCATTCGCATCTGCACGCTGGATCGCGCCGAGGCGGAGCTCGAAGCCGCGCGACGGATCGGCAGCGTGCCGCTGTTCACCATCGAGCCCGGATATCCGGCGGCTCTTGCGCACGAGCCCATCCCGCCGATGCTCCTGTACGTGAAGGGCCAGGCTTCGCTGCTGAACCGGCCGGCGCTGGCGATCGTGGGGTCGCGCAACAGCTCGGCCGTCGGCATGACGCTGGCGCGGCGGCTGGCGGGCGAGCTTGGTCAGGCCGGGTATGTCGTCGTGTCGGGGCTGGCGCGCGGCATCGATGGCGCCGCCCACGAAGGCGCGCTTGCGAGTGGCACGATCGCGGTGCTGGCGGGTGGCATCGATTTCCTCTACCCGCCCGAGCATCATAAGTTGCACGCCGCAATCGCCGAGCAGGGATGTCTGGTGACGGAGCAGCCGCCGGGCTTCCAGCCGCGGGCCAAGGATTTTCCCCGTCGAAACCGCATCATTTCTGGCTTGGCGCTGGGCACCGTGATCGTTGAGGCCGCGCACAAGTCAGGCAGCCTGATCACGGCCCGCATGGCGCTGGAACAGGGCCGCGAGGTGTTCGCCGTGCCGGGACATCCGCTCGACCCCCGCGCGGAGGGGACAAACGCCCTCATCAAGTCGGGAGCGACATTGATCACGTCCGTCGAGCATATCCTTGAGGTGATCCGCCCGATGACGCCGAAGGCGAGGGGCGGTCACGCGACAGCCGAACTGCCGGAGACCTCTGCAGAACCCGCGCAGGCGACGTCGAGGCCGGATGCGCTGCTTGCGAGCGCGCACGTCGCAGCACAGGTGCTTCAAGCGCTGGGGCCGGCGCCGGTGCGGCAGGACGATCTCGCTCGAGCAACCGGATTGTCGCTGGGGATAGTCCGTGCCGCTTTGCTTGAACTTGCACTGGGGGGTGAGATCGAGCATCACGGGCACCAGCTCGTGTCCCGGCGTCAGTAAAACAGGTAAGCCGGCGCGGGCGTTGCGACTTTCCACCGTCATCCGGAGGGTTCAATCAAGCCCGACTGTCATGCGCCCGCAGCATGGCCTCGCGATGGGCAACGTCCAGCAGCTGGCTGAGCGTCTCGCTTCCGGTTCGTTCGGCCAAAAGGCGCAGCTCTTGAATGAGGTCGGCGATGTACAACAGGCTTGCCGCATGGGCCGGGCCCTGGGGCGGCAGGGCGGCGAGGGTCGAGGTCACGGGAGCTGCGGATCGCATTGGCGTCATCCTTCTGTCGGGCCGATTACGGGAGGAGGGCAGGTGAGTGGGACGAAGCCTGTTCACTGTCCCTAGCAGGTCGGGCCGGGCTCGAGGTATCGGGCGGATCTCTCAAGCGCGGTCATCCAGAGCCTAGGCAGCGAGGCTTTCGCGAGCCTGTCCTCGAGCCCTCAATCGGTTGGATTGGCCAGGCCGAGGAGGGCCTGCGACCCGAGCGCCTGTTTGACAGGTCGGTCGCAGTCCACCATATGCTGCCGGCTTGAGCAGAGGACGTGGCGCGCGAGGGCACGGTCTGGGTCAAGACCGCCACACGCCGGAGGGCAGATCGGGCTTGATGAACATCGTCATCGTCGAATCGGCGGCCAAGGCCAAGGCCATCAACAAATACCTAGGCTCAGGCTTCAAGGTGATCGCCAGTTATGGTCACGTTCGCGATTTGCCCTCAAAGGACGGCTCTGTCGAGCCCGACAACGACTTCGAGATGCATTGGGCGCAGGACGATGACCGCTCCAAGAAGGTGATGCGCGAGATCACGGAGGCCGTTCGCACGGCCGATAAGCTTATCCTGGCCACCGACCCTGATCGGGAAGGCGAGGCCATCTCCTGGCATATCCTGGAAATGCTGAGGCAGAAGAAAGCTTTAGGAAAAACGACCAATGTCGAGCGGGTCACCTTCAACGCGGTGACGAAGCAGGCCGTTCTGGCGGCCATGAAAGCGCCCCGCCAGATCGATGCGCCGCTGGTTGAGGCTTATCTCGCCCGCCGGGCGCTCGATTATCTGGTCGGTTTTACCTTGTCGCCCGTGTTGTGGCGCAAGCTGCCGGGCTCCCGGTCGGCGGGGCGCGTGCAATCGGTCGCCCTTCGCATTATTTGCGACCGGGAAATGGAGATCGAAAAGTTCAAGACGGACGAGTATTGGACCATCGTCGCACAGCTTTCATCGGCGACGGGCGATGCCTTCAATGCCCGACTGACAGCCGTTGCCGGGGCCAGAGTCGAGCGCCTGGGTATCAAGACGGAGGCCACGGCGTCGGCCATCAAGGCCGCCGTCGAGGGCGCCAAGTTCAATGTCGCCTCGGTCGAAAAGAAGGCCACGCGGCGCAACCCCTATGCCCCGTTTGCAACCTCTACGCTGCAGATGGACGCCTCCCGCAAGCTCGGCTTTTCGGCCAAACAGACCATGAACGTCGCCCAGCGTCTCTATGAGGGCGTCGAGATCGACGGCGAGACGGTCGGGCTGATCACCTACATGCGGACCGACGGGGTGACCATTGTAGCCGAAGCCGTGACGGCGATCCGCCAGGAGATCGAGACCAGCTACGGCAAGCGCTACGTCGCGCCGTTCGTGCGCGAGTACAAGGCCAAGGCGAAGAACGCCCAGGAGGCGCACGAGGCCATCCGGCCCACCGATGTCAGGCGCCGGCCCGAGCAGGTGGCCAAGTACGTCGACCGGGACCAGGCCCGGCTTTACGAACTTGTCTGGAAGCGGGCCGTGGCCAGCCAGATGGCGTCGGCCGATGTCGAGCAAACGTCTGCCGAGATCAAGGTCGATGGGCGTGATGGCAAGGCTTATGACTTTCGCGCGACCGGCTCCGTTGTGCAATTCGACGGCTTTCTGAAGCTCTATGAGGAGGGTCGCGACGACCGCCAGCAGGCGGCCAAGGGCAAGGATGATCCGGACGGCGAGGAGGAGGAGGCGAGCCGCCGCCTGCCGCCGCTGAGCTCGGGAGATGCGCTGCAGAACCGTGGCATCGAGATGAACCAGCACTTCACGCAGCCGCCGCCCCGGTTCACCGAGGCAACCCTCGTCAAGCGCATGGAAGAGCTGGGGATCGGCCGGCCCTCGACGTATGCCTCGACGCTGGCGGTGTTGCAGGAGCGGGCTTACGTCCGTGTCGACAAGAAGCGGCTCGTACCCGAGGACAAGGGTCGGCTCGTGACGGCGTTTCTGGAAGCCTTCTTCATGCGCTACGTCGAGTATGATTTCACGGCCGGTCTGGAGGACCAGCTTGATCTCATTTCGGATCACAAGCTGGCGTGGAAGGACGTGCTGCGCGAGTTCTGGCGGGACTTCACGGCGCATGTCGCGGAGACCAAAGAGCTCAAGATCTCGGATGTGCTCGATTCCCTCAACGACCTGCTCGGCCCCCACATTTTTCCCGATAAGGGGGACGGCTCCGACCCGCGCAGCTGCCCGAGCTGCGGCGCCGATCCGGAAAAACTTGGACGGCTCAGCCTGAAGACGGGCAAGTTCGGCGCTTTCATCGGCTGCTCGAATTATCCCGATTGCCGCTTCACCCGGCAGTTCAACCAGAGCAGCGAGGATGTGGGCGAGACCGCCCGGCCCGAAGGCAAGCTGTTGGGGATCGATCCGGAAACGGGTTTCGCCGTTACGCTTCGGCTGGGCCGGTTCGGCACGTACCTCCAGCTCGGCGAGGCCAAGGATTGGGACGATGAGAAGCCCAAGCGCTCATCGATCCCCAAAGGTATCGATGCCAACTCGGTTGATCTGGAGCTGGCGTTGAAGCTGCTGTCGCTCCCGCGCGAGGTGGGCGAGCATCCGGAAACCGCCAAGATGATCACGGCCGGGCTCGGGCGCTACGGACCATTCATTCTGCATGACGGCACCTACGCCAACGTCGAAACGATCGAGGATGTGTTCTCGATCGGGCTCAATCGGGCGGTGACGGTGCTGGCCGAAAAGAAGGCCGGCAAGGGCGGCCGGTTTGGTCGAGGCGCGCAGCGCGAAGTCCTGAAGGACTTGGGTGAGCACCCGGGCGAGGGTGGAAAAATCGAGGTCTTGAACGGCCGCTACGGACCCTACATCACGCATAACAAGGTCAATGCCAATGTTCCGCGCGGCAAGGAGCCCTCCGAGGTGACACTCGAGGAAGCGGTCGGGTTGCTGGCGGAGCGCGTTGCCAAGGGCGGCGGGCCCAAGTCGAAGCCGCGCAAGGCGGCCTCCGGCAAAGGCAAGGCAACTGCTGGCAAAGCCAAGACCGCGGTCACTCCGGGGAAAACAGCAACGGCAGGCGGCAAGGCGGTTAGCAAGGCGACCGTCAAGGCTCCCGTAGGGATTGTCGCCAAAGCCGGCAAGGACGGCGGCAAACCAGCAGCCAAGAGCAAGCCCGCAAAGCGTGCCGTGCCGTCCAAAGATGCGGCTGAGTAGGTTGAGGTCTCGCGCATGATGATCAGT
>JBKJYG010000462.1:0-8332 GCA_046715905.1 Hyphomicrobiaceae bacterium
CCCAACCCCCCCCCCCCGGCCGCCCCCCTCCCCCGGCGACCAACACACACACGACTGGAACTGAGGACTGGACTGTCCTGATGGACGCGACGCTGCCTTGAGCCGACAGAGCCCGGGCGTTACGCAGAGGGTCCGTTACGCGGAAGGTCCGTTACGCATCGACAGCACGGATAAGCGGCGCCCAGCGGACCTACTCTAAGCTACTGAACAACTTGACAGGGGCGGGCGCGAGGCCCTGACCACATGTCGTAGCTCATGGCCGGCACCATACAACAGGCTGTTTTGCCTAGACAAGCCAAAGCACCACTCCCAGTGCCCCATTGACAACCAGCCGTGGCCGCTTCGCAACAACGGATTCGGGGGCTTGACCAACACCCGCCCAGCGAGCCACGCGAGGGCCTCGTGCCGATCGCCGTCTCTCACCCCTCAAACGGCGCTGGCCGCAATTGACACAACGTCGCAGCGCGCTCTATCTATCGTCGACCGGGCTGCTATCGCGGCCCATTTTTCTTTCAAACTCGGATTAGCAGCCATGACCGCGACCGTGAGATCCAGCAGCGCGCAGCCCCGGCCTACCTCCAGCACGGGACCGTCGCCCGCGGTGATGAGCACGTACGGGCGACAGGACGTTGTGTTCGAGCGCGGCGAAGGCTCATGGCTGGTCGACACGAAAGGCGACCGCTACCTGGATTTCACCAGCGGGATTGCGGTCAACGCCCTGGGACACGCCCATCCAACGCTTGTCGCCGCACTCACCGAACAGGCGGGCAAGCTGTGGCATACGTCTAATCTCTACAGGGTGGCAAACCAGGAGCGGCTGGCCGAACGGCTGGTCGATCTGACGTTTGCGGATACGATGTTCTTCTGCAACTCGGGCGCGGAAGCGGCCGAAGGCGCGATCAAGCTGACGCGCAAGTTCCACTTCGCCGATGGCCATCCGAACCGGATTCGCATCATCACCTTCGAGGGTGCCTTCCACGGGCGCACACTGACGACGCTGGCCGCGGGCGGGAATGCCAAATACCTCGAAGGCTTTGGACCCGTCTCCGAAGGCTTCGACCAGGTGCAGGGTTTCGACCTTGATGCCGTGGCGGCGGCGATCACCCCCGATACGGCCGCGATCATGATCGAGCCCATTCAGATGGAAGGCGGCGTCCGGGTGCCGCCCAAAGCCTTCATGCAGGGGTTGCGCCAGCTCTGCGATGACCATGGCTTGCTGCTCGTGCTCGACGAGGTGCAGTCCGGCATGGGCCGGTCGGGCAAGCTGTTCGCCTACGAAAAATATGACATTCGTCCGGACGTCATGTGCATCGCCAAGGCCATCGGCGGGGGCTTTCCGCTGGGTGCGTTTCTGGCCACGAACGAAGCGGCCAAAGGCATGGTGCCCGGTACGCATGGCTCGACCTTCGGCGGCAATCCGCTGGCGACGGCCGTCGGCAACGCGGTGCTGGACGTGATCACGGCCAAGGGCTTTCTTGATGACGTCGAGAAAAAAGGCTTGCGGTTCAAACAAATGCTGGCCGGGCTTCGCGACGAGCACCCCGACGAAATCGAGGAGGTGCGCGGCGAGGGCCTGCTCGTGGGGGTTCGCCTCAAGGTGCCGGCAGCCGACGTGATGAAGGCCTGCACCGCCGAGAAATTCCTCACGGTGTCGGCGGGCGATAACGTGCTGCGGCTGCTGCCGTCACTGACCGTGACCGAGGCCGAGCTGAAGGAAGGCGTGGCGCGCCTTTCGCGCGCGCTCAAGTCAGTGTCCGTGTCCCTCAACAGCAAGCCCGCGGCTCGTTGACTGGTGCTGACGACAACGCCATCGAAGGTCGCCGGTAAGCCGGCGACCACCCTGCGCCATTTCATCGATCTCGACGTGATCGATGCCGGCGACTTGCGCCGCATCGTCGATATGGCTCACGCCATGAAGCAGGCTGGCAAACGGCCGCCCAAGGAGCTGCGGCCCGCCGGCATCGAAGATCGCGTGCTGGTGATGATCTTCGAGAAACCCTCGACGCGGACGCGTGTCTCCTTTGACATCGCCATGCGTCAGCTCGGGGGCCAGACCATCGCTCTCAATCACACCGATTTGCAGACCGGGCGGGGCGAGCCGGTTTCCGATACCGCCAAGGTGCTGTCGCGTTACGCCGATGCGATCATGCTGCGCGCCAATAAGCATGCAACCCTCGAGGACTATGTGGCGCACGCCACCGTGCCGATCATTAACGGCCTGACCGACTTTTCGCATCCCTGCCAGATCATCGCCGACATCATGACGTTCGAGGAATCGCGGGGCACTATTTCCGGACACACCGTGGCTTGGGTGGGTGATGGTAATAACGTCGCCACATCGTGGGTTCACGCTGCCGTGCGCTTTGGATTCAAGCTCCGCCTGGCCTGTCCGCCGCAGCTCAATACCGAGCTGCGGTTGATCGAGTGGGCGCGAACGCAAGGCGGCGACGTCACGCTGACCGACGACGCGGAGACGGCGGTGAGCGGGTCCGATTGCGTGGTGACGGATACCTGGATTTCGATGGGCCAGACCGACGTCAACCGCCGCAAGCAGTTGCTGGGCGCCTACGCCGTCGATGACGCTCTCATGAGCAAAGCCGCCAAGGGCGCCGTGTTCATGCACTGTCTGCCAGCCTACCGCGGACTGGAAGTGGCGGCGTCCGTGATTGCCGGGCCGCAATCCGTCGTGTTCGACGAGGCCGAGAACCGGCTGCACGCGCAAAAAGCCATTCTGGCCTGGTGTTTCGGAGTCTCCTGATGGCCGAGCGTCCGCAGCCAGCGCGAGCCGCGCGACGCGATAGCCCTGACGATATCGTGGTGCCTTTCGGAACGGTGCGCTCGCGCATGTCCGGCCGCATCGTTCGGCTCGGGCCGGCGGTCAACGGAGTGCTCAACGCGCACGACTATCCCGAGGCGGTGAGCCAGGTACTGGGCGAGGCGCTGGCATTGTCGGCTTTGCTGGGCCAGCCGCTCCGCGACGGAGGCCGGCTCATCCTGCAGACCAAAGCCGACGGACCACTCAGCTTCCTGGTCGTGCATTACGATGCGCCGGGCGCGTTACGCGGCTATGCCAGCTTCGATCAGGGCAAGCTCGATGCCCTGGCCGCCAGCGGACGCGTCCTCCCCGGAGCCGTGCTCGGAACCGGCCGTTTGGCGATGACGATCGATCCCGGCGGTGAGCAGGACAGCCACCAGGGCATCGTTGCGCTCGAAGGCGGTACGTTGACGGATGCGGCGCACACCTACTTTCGCCAATCCGAACAACTGCCGACGTTTATTGCATTGGCCGTGGCGCGCCATTTCGTGGCCAGGTCGGCACTGCAGGAAGCCGGCTGGCGCTGGCGGGCGGGCGGGCTCATCGTGCAGCATGTCCCCTCGACGGGTGGAGACCCGCGACCCGACGAGACGCCCGAGGAGCGCGATGCGCGGCTGCACGGCGAGGATGACGACGATTGGAACCGGGTGCGCACGCTGGCCGCGACCGTCGAAGCGCATGAGCTGATCGATCCGACGCTGTCGCCCGAGCGACTGCTGGTGCGTCTCTTTAACGACGAGGGCGTTCGAGTCGGCGAGCCGGTCGCCCTTCGTTCTCGTTGCCGCTGTTCGCGCGAACGCATCGGCGGGTTCCTCAAGGGCTTCACGGCGGACGAAGTGGTGCAGATGCGTGAGCCGGACGGTGGCATTACGGTCACCTGTGAGTTCTGCTCGACGAAATACCGTTTCGATGCCGAAGAGCTGACCTGAAGGCGACGATGCTTTCTCGACCGCATCCACCCTCCGGCTCCCCCGCATCCAGGTGGCCTCGACCTACCGCGGAGGAAGCGTCTTCAGTGGCAGTGAGCGCACGCGCTGGCCGGTTGCCGCGTAGATGGCGTTCAGCACGGCGGGTGCCACCACGCCGATGGTGGCATCGCCGACACCGCCCCAAAAATCGCCGGATGGCACCAGCACCGTCTCGACGCGCGGCATTTCGGCCAGCCGCAGGATCCGGTACGTGTCGAAGTTCTGCTCGACCGCGCGGCCGTCGCGGATCGTAATCTCCTCGCCGAGCAGCGAACTCAGGCTCATGGCGGTCGCACCCTCGACCTGAGCGGCGATGAGATCGGGATTGACCACGGTCCCGCAGTCGATTGCCAGCACCACACGGTGCACGCGCGGCCTTCCGTCCTGCGAGACCGAAACCTCGGCCACCGCCGCCGTGTAGCTGCCAAACGCCATCATTTGCGCAATGCCCCGGTGCATGCCTTCCGGCAGCGTCTCGCCCCACGACGTCCGCTCGGCCACCGCGCCGAGGACGGCCAGATGTTTCAGGTGGCTCTTCATCATGTGGCGGCGAAAGTCGAGCGGATCCTTGCCCGCCGCTCGCGCCAGCTCATCAATGAAGCATTCGAGGTAGAGGGCATTGTGATTAGTGTAGACGCCGCGCCAACTGCCAACCGGGACGTGCGTGCTGCGCATGGCGTGGTCGATGTAGAGGTTGGGGATGGAGTATCCGAATTGCGCTTCTCCAGCCTCGGCGTACAGGCCCTGGAACACGCGATTGTCTTTACCGGTCTGCTCGGCTCGCGAGTTGAGCGACGCTAGGACGGATTGGCCCGAGATGCGCACGATGAGGCCGGTGAGTTCACCTTTCTCGTCCAAGCCCCCGACCAGTTTGCATTGTCCGATCGGGCGGTAGTAGCCGTTGCTGAAATCCTCCTCCCGCGACCAGATGAGCTTGACCGGCGTGCCGGGCATTTCGCGCGCGATGCGCACGGCCTGCGTGACATAGTCTTGCCGGCCGCGACGGCCGAAGCTGCCGCCGACCTCGGTCCGATGCACCTCGGCCTGATCGACGCGCAGGCCCGCGGCTTCGGCTGCCGCGCTCAAGGAGGCCTCGGCATTCTGCGTCGGCACCCACACCTCGACGCGCTCCGATGTCCATAGCGCGGTGCAGTTCATCGGCTCGAGCGGCGCCTGATGGGCGAAGGGAAGGCCGTAAACGGCTTCGATCCGTTTCGCCGCCCCAGCCATCGCCTTCAGGGCGTCGCCGTGCGAATGGCCGATAAACGCAGACTTGATGTCGAGACCGGCTTTCAGGTACTCGGCGATGGTGTCGCTGTCCGCGGCGGCGTCCGTGGTCTCGGTCCACGCCACCGGCAAGGCGCGGAGGGCTTTTTGAGCTTGCCACCAGGTGTCGGCAACCACGGCGACGGCGCTGTCACCCACCGCCAATACGCGGCGCACGCCCGGACCGTCCTTGACAGCACTCGCTTCGAAGGCTGAGAGCTTGGCCCCGAACACGGGCGCGTCTCGAATGGCGGCGCAGAGCATGCCCGGGAGCTTGACGTCGATGCCATAGATGGCGCGTCCGTTGAGGCGGTCCGTGCGGTCGGCACGCCGCAAAGGCTTGCCGGCAATTGTCCATTCGGCGAGCGATTTCAGCTTCATCACCGCAGCGTCGGGAGCCACCAGCCGCGCCGCTACCGGCGCCAATCGGCCGTAGCTGGTCGAACGCCCGGTGGGCCGGTGGAACACCTCGCCCTGGTCGGTCTCCAATTCGGCGACGGTGACATTCCATTGTCCCGCCGCCGCCTCCAGCAGGAGCTGCCGCGCCGCCGCTCCGGCCTGCCGCATATAGTCCTGTGAGGCCCGCACGCCACGGCTGTTGGTGGTGGAAAAATCCCGCCACACGCGATTGCGCCCCAGGCTCCGTCCTGGCAGCGCGAGTTCCGTCACCACGCGCGACCAATCGCAGCCAAGTTCTTCGGCCACCAGTTGCGCCAGGGCCGTCACGGTGCCTTGCCCGACCTCGGAACGGGCCACCCTCACGACGACGGTCTCGTCGGGCCGAATCAACACCCAAGCGTTGATCTCGGGCTTCTCCACCGGATTGGACTGCGCGTGGCACGGACCGCCCGGCAATGCGATCCCGATCACGAGTCCGGCTGACGCTGCAGCAGAGCCGATCAGGAACAGCCGGCGGGTCGCGTGTTGTGAGTCAGTCATGGATCGTGTTCAACGCACCGGCGATGACGCCGAGACGGGCCAAGTGCGCCGCCTCCTCGTCAGTGTAGCCGAGTTCGGACAGCAATGCGCCCGTATCACCGCCGAGCGAAGGCGGGGGCAAGTCGGGCTCGCGTGCCACGCCTCGCCAGATGACCGGCTGGCGCAACGAGCGGTAAACGGGCGACTCAGGCGAATAGTTCGGCTCAAAAAAACCCACCGCCCGCAAATGCGGATCTTCCAGCAACGATTCCATCGTGTGGACGGGTCCACACGGCACGTCCAGTGCCTCGAACAAGTGCTGCCATTCGGCCGAGGTCCGGGTTCCCAGGGAGGCATTGAGGATACCGTACAGGTCATCCGACCGTTTTGATCGTTCCGCGTTGCTGGCGAACCAGGGCTCTGCGACCACATCCTCGCGGCCAAGCGCCTCGAGGACCTTGCTCCATTGCGCCGCCGTGTAGGGCAACACCGCGATCCAGCCGTCACGCGTTCGATACGGCTTGCGATTGAGCGACAGCGTGCGGTGATAACCCATGCTGCCGTCGTCGGCGAAGGTTGCTCCCATGAGGTGCTCGTTCAGCGTGAACGCGGTCACGGCTTCGAACATGGGCATCTCGACGAGCTGACCCTCGCCTCCCGTCCGCTCCCGGTGAAGCAATGCCGCCAGGACGGCATAGACGACGTGCAGCGCCGCCATTTTGTCGGCGGTCACCGTGGGGTGGTAGGACGGCAAGCCGTCGCGCCTCTGATTGAGGCCGGCCAGCCCGCCCGCGGCTTGGATAATGTCGTCATACGCAGGCTTGCCCCGATAGGGCCCGTCGCTGCCGTAGCCGAGTGCGGCGCAATAGACGAGGCGCGGGTTCAACGCATGCACGGGCTCCCAGCCGAAGCCGAGCCGGTCGAGCGCGTCTTGCCGCATGTTGTGCACGAGCGCGTCGGACGTGGCGAGCAGCCGTCGCAGCACGTCTTTGCCGGCCTCTTGCTTCAGGTCGACGGCCACGGACCGCTTGTTGCGGTTGGTGTTGGCGAAAGCAGCGCCGATACCCGGCGCTCCCTGCGGGGGGATCGCCCGGTTCATGTCCCCGTCAATGCTCTCGATCTTGATGATTTCGGCGCCCATGTCGCCAAGCATCTGCGTCGCGAACGGCCCAAGCACGATCGTCGTCACGTCGGTGATACGCAGACCCTTGAGCAACGGATACATCGTGTCCTTTGAGATCAGCGGTCGAAGATCAAACAGCGCCGGTCGTGCGCCCGGCCGCGCTGTCCGCGGTTTTAGGCTGGACGTTTGGAAAACCCCGACTCTTTGGCTTTCAGCAGCGCCACAACCACCGAATTGACGGGCGTCGCGATGCCGACCTTGGCGCCTTCGCGGGGAACGGCGCCGTTGATGTTGTCCACTTCCGCCGGACGCCCGGCCAGGTGATCGAGCAGCATGGACGGCCGAGCGTTGGGGATCTTCTGGCCGAAGGCTTTGACGTAGCGCACGGGATCGTCGAAATCGAGCTTGATGCCGCGCGCTTGGGCAACGAGATAGGCTTCGGTGGCGCAGGCCGCGGCAATGCTCCAGGCGCTCGGGCTCGCTTGCACCTCGCCCACCCTCAGATTGGTCAGGGCGCAGGGACCCGAGTAGGTGCAATTGCAGATCAGCTTTTCCCAGACCATCTTGTGGATGTCGTCAAATGTCAGGACTTTGAAGCCGCCAGCCTCCCAGGCCTGCTTGACGGTCTCAAGCCGGGGCGTGAGACCGCCATCCATTTCGCCGAGGCGGAGAAATTCCATGCCGTTGTGATGGGCATGACCCGGCCCTTTCATCGATGCGCCAAAGCCGCCGACGACGCCCATCATGATGCGCTTTGATCCGACGATTTCGGCCACCCGGTCGGCGCTGCCCAGGCCGTTCTGGATCGTCAAGATCGGCGCGTCCGCCTTGGCCATCCCCAAAGCGGCTTCAGCCGCGGCCGTACACCCGTCGTCCTTGGTCGCGATGATGACGAGATCGGCATCCTTCACGTCCGCCGCGTTGGTGGTCGCTTGCAGCCGCACCGTGCGATCGCCGGAGGCGCCTTCGACCCGCAGGCCGTTGGCGTTGATGGCGGCCACGTGCTCGGCCCAGGTGTCGACGGCCCATACCTCGTGGCCCGCAGAGGCCAGCAGACCAGCGTAGACCGAGCCCATCGCCCCGCATCCGACGACCGCGACCTTCATGGCTAGCTCCCTAGTTGTTGCGGGGCGCTGCGCCCCCGGACCCCCGGCCAGGCTCCCTGGGTGTCGCGCGGCACACTACTTGCAGACTGTGCGGCCGTGAGCCTTGCTGCTGGTGCGCCTCCTCCTACTGCCACTC
>JBKJYG010000463.1:0-2690 GCA_046715905.1 Hyphomicrobiaceae bacterium
CGCCTGATGCAGAAGGTCAAGGGCTACGAGGCGACCATCGTGTCGGGCGCCCTCACCTACAGGAACGGCGAGGCGACCGGCGCGCTCCCCGGCCGCATGGTCAAGGGCCAGCGCGCACCTATGGCCAAAGCGGCGGAGTGAGCCGATGCCTTCCCGGACATTGCGCGTAACGCGAATGATCCGGGACGTTCACGGTGGTGACGTGCGCGACGTCAACCGCTGATCCAGCGCGTTCGCGCCAACGGCCGCGGATCAGGTGCGCGAAAGTGGCCTGCTCCCATGACCCGGTGCGGCCATTTCGTGCAGCACGCATTCAGGGTCTGCTTGTTGGCTGACCGGCGCATTATTTTGCGCGCAAGCGATTGTTCTTTGCATTGTCCTCCGTCTCCTTTCCTGCCGCTCGGCTGTGTGCACCGCTTGGAGAATCCCGGCCGCGTGCCCCCTCCACCTTTGGCGCGCACGCCCCCTCGATACGCGACGGCACAGTTGCGGCGGTCAAGCGTCCTTACAGATCAGCTGATTTTGCGCCGTCAATTCGGCATCTTACGGGCCAATCGCCTTTACCCTTATCGCCTCGTAGGCTAAACACGAGCCTTCATCTGTTCAGTGTCGGCATGGGGCGCGACAAGCCCTTCATTTGACACCAACCAGGGAGGTGGCACCTCATGCACCCCGCGATCACGATGGCTCTCGGCCTCGCGGCTTCGATTCTGCTCGCTGGCGTGGAGGTCCAGGCTCAACAGCTGTCGATCTCGACGGGTGGAACGGGCGGCGTCTACTACCCGCTTGCAGGCGGTTTTGCCAACATTCTGTCGAAGAACATGCCCGGCGTGTCCGCGACCGCTGAGGTTACGGGCGGCTCGGTCGACAACCTCAACATTGTCGGCTCCTACAAGGGCGAGCTCGGCATGGCGCAGGTGGATGCCACCATCGACGCCCTCAAGGGGCAGGACAAATTCAAAAAGCCGCTGCCGATCCAGGCGCTGGCGGTGATGTATCCCAACGTCATGCACGTCGTGACGGTCGAAGGGACGGGCATCACCAAGTTCGAGGACCTGAAGGGCAAACGCGTTTCGACCGGATCGCCGGGAAGCGCGACCGAGGTGTACGCCTTCCGCGTCATCGAGGCGGCGGGCCTTGACAAGGATAAGGATATGCGGCGCGAGAGGCTCGGCGTAGCGGAATCGGCCAATGCCATGAAGGATAAGAAGATCGATGCGTTCTTCTTCGTCGTGGGCGTGCCAACCGCGTCCATCACCGACCTTGCCAATACGCCGGGCACGAAGATCAAGCTGATCGACCATGATAATTTGCTGGAGAAGATGGTCGCCAAGTACGGGCCCATCTATGCGCCCTTCTCGATCCCGACGACGGGTTACAAAGGCATGGACGCTCCCAACAAGGCCACGAGCGTATGGAACATCCTGTTCACCAACGATAAGATGTCAGTCGACACGGCGTATCAGGTGACCAAGCTGTTCTTCGATAAGCAGGCCGATCTCATTGCGGTGCACCAGGAGGCCAGCAACATCCGGCCAGAAAACCAGACGTTGGCGAAGTCGGGCGCACCGTTCCATCCCGGGGCGCTCAAGTATTTCGCCGAACGAGGTTGGAAGGTCGAGTAATCGCGCCGCTGGATAAATCCAATTGTCGATCGCTTGCTTTCGGCGGTCGCGTCTCACGTTAGGCTGGGCCGGAAATCACCAACTGCCATCGCATCGCCCCGTTCGTTAGGCTCGATTGAGCTTACCGGCCTTGGGATCGGGGGCCGGGAACAGCGACATGGCCACGGAGCATGGGAAGATCGATCGGTCGACAAGCCAAGGTCAGCCCGGCGTGGCCCCCGCTGTCAGCGACGAGGCGCTAAAGGCCGCCGAGCACTTCATCGAGGAGGAGGAGGGCGCGACCAACCGGATCGGCGGCGCGCTTGGTGCGGGCATTACTGCCTTTGCGGTCTTCGTCACGCTGTTCCATCTCTATGCGGCAGTTGCCGGCTCGTGGCCATTCACGGGCTCGCCGATTGTGGCGACGTACCTGCTGAGGCCGCTCCACGTCGGCATGGTCCTGGTGCTCGCCTTCCTGCTCTACCCGATGCTGAAGCGCTGGCGCCATCGGGTGACGCCCATCGATTGGGTGCTTGCAGCGGCCAGCGTGGGAGTGATCGGTTACATCCTGTTGCAGGGCGACGAGTTCGGCGATCGCGCCGTGAGCCCCGAGCCACTCGACGTGATGATCGGCGTCGTCTTCATCGCTCTTCTGCTCGAGGCCACGCGGCGAACGACCGGGGTGATCATGCCCATCATTTCGCTCTGCTTCATCGCCTATGCGTTGGTCGGCCCCTACCTGCCGCCGCCCTGGACGCATCGCGGCTACGCGCCCGACCGCCTCATCGGCCAACTCTACATGACGCTTGAAGGTATCTTCGGCACCGCCGTCGACGTGTCATCCAGCTTGATTATCCTATTCACCATCTATGGCGCCATTCTCGCACACTCGGGAGCCGGCAAGTTCTTGATCGATTTCTCGCTCGCGGCGTTGGGGGGCAAGCGCAACGCGGCAGGGCGGACAGTGGTGATGTCGTCGTTCCTCCTCGGGGGGCCTTCGGGCTCGGGCGTTGCCACGACCGTGACGATCGCCTCGGTCGCCTATCCAATGCTCGCCAGGGCCGGCTACGACAAGAACGCCGCGGG
>JBKJYG010000464.1:0-6817 GCA_046715905.1 Hyphomicrobiaceae bacterium
CCATGGCACCACTCCTTGTTGGTGCTCATGTCGCATGAAATTGCGCCGGAACTACGTAAAAATGACGGAAGCACGCGTCAAATGCCGCTTATGGCAAACATGACTATCCAACGCATTTTTAGTCTAGTCCTAAATGAGCCTTCCGATTGCGGCAGGCTTGAGTATGCATAAAGTCCGTTTTCATAGCCTCTGCATGAGCGAGATCAACCATGGCCGCAACTCGATGATCAGGATGCTGTCTAGAAGCAGCACGAGATCAATAATGGCCTTATCGTGAATTGGTCCCGGGAGAAGCAGTCGCCCAAGGAAACGCTGAGCGGGAATGGGCACCAGCCCTCGGTCGCGCTCATGCTACTGGCGCTAACCCCGTTTTCACTCGGATACTTGTTCTCCTATCTCTATCGCGCAGCGAACGCGGTCATCGCCGGGGACCTGGTCAGGGAACTCGGCCTATCCGCCTCCGAGCTTGGCCTCCTGACAGCTGCCTATCTCGGGGCGTTTGCTGCCTTCCAGTTGCCGCTCGGCGTACTGCTCGACCGTTATGGACCAAGGCGTGTTCAAGCAACGCTCGTGGCCCTGGGCGCTTTGGGGGCGCTGCTGTTCTCGGTTGCAAGCAGCGTCATCACGCTGACCCTCGCCCGCGCGATGATCGGCGTTGCGTTCTCTGGTGGCCTCATGAGCGGCTTTAAAGCGGTCGTGATTTGGGTCCCCGAGCCGCGGCGCGCGCTCGCCAACGCATGTATCATGTCGCTCGGCGGGCTCGGCTTGCTGATCGCCGCGACGCCGCTGGAGCTTGCAACACAAGCCTATGGCTGGCGCGGCGTGTTCATGGCCCTGGCCGGCGTTACGTTCGTGGTCGCAGTCCTCATTGCGTTTTTGGTACCGGAACGCAGCACCGCCGCCCTCTCCGAGCGACTGTCGGTCCAGATCAAGGAGGTGTTCAGCATTTACACGGATCGCGTGTTCCTTGCGCTCGCTCCACTGCTGTCAACGACCGCTGGCAAACACATCTCCATACAGACTCTGTGTGCAGGTCCGTGGTTGCGCGACATCAGTGGTCTCGATCGGATGCGAGTCGCCAATTCCCTGCTCGTCATGGCCGCCATGTTCGTCGTCAGCATCCTGCTGAGCGGTGTCGTTGCCGACCGTCTTGCGCGCCGCGGCGTGAGCCTGCTCACGGTCATGCTAGGGTTCCTCACGCTATTCTTCGGCGCTCAGGTAGGGCTTCTTTTGAATCCCGGCGACCGCTGGATAGCCCTCGGGCTTTGGTCGCTGTTTGGGATGACGGGCCATGTCGCTGTCCTGGCTTACCCGTGGCTGGCACGTCACTTCGGCGCAAGTTTCTCAGGCCGCTCCAATACAGCGGCGAACCTACTCATGTTCTTATGGGCGTTCCTGGCCCAATATGGCATTGGCGCTATCATCAACCTGTTCCTCCCACGCGCCACGGGTAGTTATGAGCCGGGTTCCTACCAGGCGGCTTTCGGTGTCTTTTTCGGCGTACAGGTCGTCGCATTGGTCTGGTACCTTGCCAATCTGCGTCTGCTTCGCAGGGTGGAGGCAGGGTGGGGAGGCTAGCGGTCTGGCTGCTCGATCTGGCGAGATGAGATACGACCGCCTGGGATTGCTGTGAATAATAGCGAGCTTCGGACCCGAGAACTCCGTGCCGCAGGTGCAGCTGCCGTCGGCAGCATTTGCGTAGGTTTCGTACCATTTTTTGTCAACGGTCTCCAACAATCGGGCATGGAAACCGTGTCCGTTCTCTTTTGCCGTTACGTTGTCGCGCTCGCGATCCTGGTGCCGTTGGCGGCCAAGCACAGCTCCGGGATCGTTACCGAGTGGCGCCGCGGCGGTCGATGGCTCTTCCTCAATGGGCTGACCCTCGGGGCGTTCCAGACGTACTGCTACTTCAAAGCGATCGAGACGGTTCCCACAGGCATCGTGGTCACCATCTTCTACTGCTATCCTTTGATCGCACTGCTTATCGACCGATTCGTGTTTGAGATGACGATCAGGTGGACAACACTGCTTGCTGTTGCAGTGGTCATGGTGGGTGTCGTGCTCACGAGCCTCCCGGGATTTACCGGCACCGGGTTCGATGGGGTGGGTTTGATCTTCGCGATCCTCACACCTGTCGGCTACGCGGCCTATGTTGCCATCGCCTATCCCTTGACCAGTCGTGTTTCGCCGCTGGCGGGCGCTTCGTTTATCTACGCATCGTTGGCGCGTGGATTCGGCGCCGTGGTGCTTTGGCGCGGCTTCACTGTTCCGGCTAACCCAAGCCTGTGGCTAAATCTCATTTTTATCGGCACTCTTGGAGGAGCGGTACAGATCGCGTCATTTGCCTACGCGCTTCCGCGTCTTTCGCCGAGCGGCTACGCGCTCATCGTGTGCCTCGAACTCGTGACCGTCGTCCTCGTCGGCGTCGCCTTGCTTGACGAGATTTTGCTTCCCATCCAGTGGATCGGCGTCGCCCTGGTCATGGGCGGCATCCTGTTCGAGCGCTTGACGCGGGCGTGACCTGCGCGCACGTCGAGCCGTGTGCGCAGTGCGGGCGAAATATTCAGAGGCACATCGGGCGAAATTGTCATCAGTCGATGGCCAATCGATCCCGCGACGGTGCTATTCCGCTGCGGCCCGGCTCCTGACATCCAGCCATTCAGGTGCATCGCCGCCCAACTCCGGCGTCGGGCGGACCCAGCGCGGTGGTGTTTCTGAGAGCTGCAGGATTGGGCCTAGGTGACGCAGCGGGCCGGTTTGGGGGTTGGTTTCAATACGTATTGCATCGAGTTCCGCCGGCGATAGCTCCATGCCGAGCCCGCCGAATGCCACCTTGCCTTGACGATAAATGAACATTCCCGATTGGCAGAGCGAGACGCGCACATGATAACTTCCGCCTTCGCGCGCCCGCTTGGCCAAGGCCAGCAGAACGCCATACGCAGCTAAATAGCCCGTGGTGTAGTCGCAGGCGGCCGCCGGCAACAGCGCCGGACGGTCGGGCAGACCTTCATTGCAGATGCCGGTCACTGTCTGCGCCACCTGCTCCCAGCGATGGCTGAAAGGCCCATCCGCACCGAAGCAACTGATCGATACGTAGACGATGCCCGGGCGGTGAGCCGCAAGCTCCTCGGGCCCGAAGCCGAGGTTCGTCAACACGCCTGGCCGGTAGCCTTGTGAGAACACGTCGGCTTGTCCGACGAGTGCCTTCAAAGTCGCGGCGTCCTCTGCCGCGGCGAGATCGAGAAAGCAACTGCGTTTTCCGTGGCTCGTGTCCATGACGTGCTCGGCGATCTGCGGCAGTGTCTCTGCCGTCACCATCAATACGTCGGCCCCATGTTCGGCGAGCGTGCGCCCCGCGATGGGGCCCGCCAGGATGCGCGTGAGGTCGAGCACACGAACGCCCGTCAATGGGCGAGCACCCGCCGGAAAGGCCTCCGGATCGCTGTTCCCAATTTTCATGATCTCGACGATTGGCTTGCGAGCGAGCGCCTGGCCGTGCGGAAGCGCCAGCCACTCATCATTGCTGCGCACCATCGCCCCGCAGGCGCGAGCCTCGTCGATGGCGAACTCTAGATCGAGCGCGTCCCATCTGGAGACGGCTTTGGCGACGGAGTCCGGATTGGGTTCCGCATCGAGCACAGTCAGGACCCGGCGCTGCAGATGCGGAAGTCCAAAGTGGGGTAGGAACCAGCGCCCGTCCTTGGTTGGCCAAGGCTGGGTGATCTGTATCATGGCCTCGTGTTTCTCGTTGATCACCGGCTTGAAAAGGCCGTCCAGGCCCGGCCGCTGCAGGTAGGTCGTGCTGCGCAGGGCAGCCGCCGCATGGCGCACGTGCAAGCCGACACGCTGGCGCCGGCCAGTTTTCAATTCCCAGATATCGGAGATGGCGACGCCGACACCGCCGAGCACCGCCGCGCAGGTTTCGCCGATCTTGAAGCGCGTCGAAAAAACTGGATCGGCACCGTGTATCGCAATCTCTTTGTCCGCCGGCATGCCTAGACCTCGCACGGCCATTACTTCTTCTAAGGCAGTTGCCATGACCCATGCCTCCGATCATCGTTCCGTGGCCCATGCCGTCGGCATGGGTTTCTCTGATCAGTCGTATCGCCCCACGTCCAGAACGCTGCCCCGCGCGACCAGAGCAAACGCGCTTACGATCCGGCGTTCGCGGCGAAGTCGCCTTAATGGAAATGCGATATGGCGGAGAGGGAGGGATTCGAACCCCCGGTGCCCTTGCAGGCACGCCGCATTTCGAGTGCGGTGCGATCGACCACTCTGCCACCTCTCCCTGCCTCGCATCTCCCCCGCTCGCCCCGAGGACGTCACGAACGGAAGGGGCTGGCCCCGGTACGGCCAAGCACTCGCCACCGTCGAACAAACGCCAGCTCAATTGAACGATCGGCGAAGGCGTGGTTGCTTACCCCCCCATGGCGGCAATGGCAAGCCGTTTGGCGCGCGGCTCTCGAATTAGCGGACGCGCCGCACGCCCGGCACGCGCCCGCGCGGGTCGAACGCTCAAGCCCCACGGTTGTTCTCGTTTGCTGGCTGGGCCACCCTTGACTAAGGTCCTTCTGATCCATCAGCTTTCGCCCGGAGATCGTCTTGCATCGCTTCCTCTTGTCCACGGGCAACATCTTCGTCTCACTCGTCTTGGGAGCTATTGCGTTTGGCTTCGTGTTCATCAAGTTTCCGAGCACAATGGATCAGATCCTGAACGCTGCCGGAGGCGTTAAAACGTGGCTCACCAGTCGTGGCCTCGATCCAACGTACAACAACTGGGTTCGCGTGCTGCTCGAAGAACGGCAGCTTGTCTTCATGTTCTTCACCATTGTCATGCGCAGCATTCTGTCGCTGCTGGCGTGGATGTGGTTTTCAATCACCGATCGCGCGCCGCATTGAAACTGCATCGCTAGGCCGAGCTTGGGAAACAGCCGACCGACCGAAGTGCAACGGAGGAAATCTCGTGAGAAAAAACAATATTCGCAAGATCCTGAAGGACGGCGGGCGCATCGTGAACGGCTGGATGGCCATCCCGGACTCGTATGCGGCCGAGGTCTATGCGCATCAAGGCTGGGACAGCGTCACCATCGATCTCCAGCATGGACCGGTGGATTTCCAGGCCGCCGTGCGTATGATGCAGGCGATCTCGACCACCGACGCCGTGCCGATGGCCCGGGTGCCTTGGAACGATGCGGCGATTATCATGAAGCTGCTCGATGCCGGGGCCTACGGTCTGATTTGCCCGATGATCAACACGCGGGAAGAAGCGGAGCACTTCGTCAGTTGCGGCCGCTACCCGCCGATCGGGCAGCGCTCCATGGGACCCAACCGTGCGGTTCAGTATGGCGGCGCCGACTACTGGCAGGGCGCCAACGAAGAAGTGTTGATGTTCGCCATGATCGAGACGCGGGCAGGCCTCAAGAACCTTGAATCGATCCTATCGGTCAAAGGCCTGGATGGCGTTTACGTCGGGCCCTCAGATCTCTCCCTGGCGTTCGGAAAGCCACCCACGCTCGACCCCAGCGACGCGGAGGTGGTGGACGCCATCAAAACCATCGCCAAGGTGACGCGTTCGAAGGGCCTCATCGCGGGTGTCCACACCGATGGACCGCAAACAGCCTTCAAGCGCTACGAGCAAGGCTACCAGCTCTGCACGCTGATGAACGACGCGCGCTTGCTGGCCATGGCGGCAGCCCAGATGGTCAAGGAGGTCAAAGGCCAAGCGCCGGCTGCCGCGGCCAAGACCTACTGAGTTCAAGGGGGCCGCGCAACACCACCAAGTTGCGCGGAGGCCGGCTGATGTTCAGCCGCGGCTAATGTAATTTCGTCAGCACCAAAATGACGCCATTGGCGTTGTTTGGTGCAATCTTTATGACATCGGCGGACGACCAAGCCGCCGCCGCACCGACGGCTGATGTCGCCGCCGCGACGTCGGTCACCCGCAACACCAGCGCCACGGCGCCTTCATCGGGCAACCCCGTGAGGTCGATGCCGGTGTGGCGCCGAACCAAGGTCGATCGATCGAGAAACACGAAGCTGCCTCGCCCACCGCCTGTGTCTATCTTCAGCGCCCCGTCTGGCTCCGGCACCGCAGGCTGGTCGATCAAGCGGCTCATGTGCGCCGCGGCCTCGGCCGGATCGCGCGACAACATTTCGACGCGCTCGACCCCAACCGCCGTATTGCGATGCCGCGTAAGCTCGGGCAGCCACACGACATCCCGCGTGAGGTGCTCGCAGGCGAAAATTCGCAAGCCGCCGGGCCGTTCGTGTGTCGGCCACAGGAAAGTGCGGAAACGCGCCTCGGTCCGCTGGCCGGTCGCGGTCTCGACCGGGCGGCTGAAATCATACGGGCCAAGTGCTGCGAAACCGTGCGCCTGCAGCTCGCGTACCCCAGCATCGGCATCACGCCCCGTAAAAGCGGCGCGCTCGATGCCCTCTCCGCGTTCAGCCAGGAAGGATCTGCTTGGCGCGTTGCGCTCCGTCGGCGACACGACACCCATCAGCTCGAGATAGTCATCCTGCAGCATGATGGTATGGTTGGCCGTGCCCATGGATGCGCTGTGCAGCCCTGCAGGAGCAACCGTGAAGCCAAGCGATCGCCACTGCTCGGCCGCCTTGCTCAAATCATGAACAAGAATGACGACGTGATCGAGACCGATAAGTGAGCTAAGGGCCATATCGTGTTCCGTGAGCTTGTCCTGCGTGCTGGCCATTGCCGGTCAGACTATGCGCGCACGTTAGCTCCAATCAAAAGCATCCCACAGTAATGAGCATCTTATCGAGAGTCGTATTCGGATCTGCGGGCGCGCTGCTGATC